>JAEWPL010000223.1 GCA_023460615.1 Pseudomonadota bacterium
GTTCATCAACATCAGCACAGGTTAGGGTAACATTAGGTGCTATATCTAAAATATGAGCACTTTTACCACCTGGAGCGCAACAGGTATCTAATACGTTGTCACCTTCTTTAAGTTCTAAAAGAGGAGATGCTAGCTGTGCTGCTAAATCTTGAACTGCAACATACCCCTCTTTAAAGAAAGGTAATCTGTCTACATAGGTTGGATCTTCTAAAAGAATAGTACAGGAAGACTCGTCTACTAATTTAGCTTTAATCTCCTGCTTTTGTAGTAATTGTAGGTAGTCAGTAGTTGAGATTTTACTGTTTTCAACTCTTAAAAACATCGGTGCATGCTCATTAGAGCTTTTCATTATCTCTAAGGCTTGCTCTTGACCATAGCCTTCTTGTAACTTTTCGTACAACCAAGTAGGGAAAGAGTACTCTACACAAGGATCATTGCTTTCTACAAGCTTGCCTCCTTCTCGTAAAAAACGTCTTAAGACGGCATTTACAAGACCAGTAAAAGCTCTACATTTACATAAATCACAAGCACCTACAGTTGCAGAAACAATTGCATGAGCAGGGGCTCTAGTGAAAATTAGCTGATATAAAGCACATAAGATTAAGCTTCTTGCTACATTAAATCTTTGATTGATAGAGTGATCAAGTAAACCATTAGCGGTAGTTGAAAGCCATCTTCTGTGTCTTAAAGTTCCATAAACAATCTCTTGCACAAAAGCTTTATCTCTATCATCAAGATCTTTTGTGAACAAAGGTAAGGCTTCAGTTAAAGATTTACCTTCCTCTATAGCATTAACGCAAAAGGCAGCTGCTGCACGAGAGCTAGCCCCTTGAGCTACTTGCTTTGGACCTTTATTAAAGTTCTTATGATAACGATGGCCTTGTTTATTAGGCTTTTGAGTGGTTTTTGAATTATTCAAATTGTTTTCCTACACAAAAAACGTCTTTACGAGATCTTGCAAGATCACAAGCTTTTACAGGACCTTTGCCAGGAGCCTGTATGGTAACAAGTCTTAAGGTGCCTTTTGCACAGGCTACGTTAATGCCAAACTTGTCAACGCTTACAATAGTACCAGGTGTCTTATTGCTATCGTCTTCTAAAACAGTAGTCTCAAATACCTTGTATTTAACGTCATCTAAATTTACGGTGGCAATAGGCCAAGGGTTTAAGCCTCTTACTATTCTATCTACCACTGTAGCATCTTGATTAAAGTTTAAGGATGCTTCTTCTTTACTAATTTTTTTAGCGTAAGTTACCTTTGATTCATCTTGAACTGTAGCGCTAATAGTTTTATCAAATATTTTTGGCAGAGTCTCAAGTAGAGTTTTAGCTCCTAAAGTAGCTAATTTGTCAAATAAAGTACCTGAGGTATCATTGTTTTCAATTGGTAATTTAGCAATAGTTAAAACATCACCAGCATCAAGCTTTAAAGCTACCTTCATGATGGAAACACCAGTTTCCTTGCATCCATCTAAAAGAGCTCTTTGAATTGGGGCAGCACCTCTGTATTCTGGCAAGATAGAACCATGAACATTGATACAACCAAATTTACAAGCATCAATTATTCTTTGAGGTAAGATAACTCCGTAAGCTACTACAATGCATAAATCGGCATTTAAAGCTTCAAATTGAGCAATGTCCTGCTCGTTTTTAAAATTCTCTGGAGTATAAACGTTGATATTAGCCTCAAGTGCCACCTTCTTAACCTCAGATGGGGTTAATTTGTGGCCACGTCCTGCGGGTCTATCTGGCTGAGTGTAAACAGCAATAGGTTTTACACCAGCCTCTAAAAGAGCTTTTAAATGAACTGCTGCAAAATCAGGAGTTCCTGCAAAGATAATCTTTTTATCCAAATCTATTCACCTCTTTGGCGATCTTTTAGGATCTTAGCGTATTTTTTATGGAGTCTTTCTCTTTTAAGTCTAGAGAGTTTGTCCACAAAAATTTTGCCTTCTAGATGATCAATTTCGTGTTGTAAACAGATAGCAAATAAACCATCTACATTATCAAAAACGCAGTGTTCACCTTGTAAGTTTTGGTATTCCACAGTACATCTTTGATATCTAGTTACAGTATCTTGGTAACCAGGAACAGATAAACAACCTTCCTGAGATTCAACGATATCACCTTCTAATTTGGTGATTTTAGGATTGATGATAACTAATTGATTTTTGTGTTGATTGCCTTCATCATCAGGAATATCAATTACTACAATTCTTTGGTTAACTGCAATTTGAGGTCCAGCTAAGCCAATACCTTCAAATTCGTACATGGTATCGAACATGTCGTCAGTTAATTTTTTTAAATCTTCATCAAAAGTTGTAACTTCAGTGTTTTTATTTCTTAAAATAGGATCTGGATAAATGATAACTTCTCTTACTGCCATTTTTCTTCCTTTAATGTCAAATCTCTGTAATTTTATCATTTATAAGATAAATTTGCTCGTTGTAAGTTAAGGTAAATATTAAGGCGTTGTGGAATGACAAATCAAAATGAAAACTATGAGAATTTAAAGGAAGGAGCTCCTTGCCCCTATTGCGGTCAGCCACTGGTCTTAAGACATTCAAGCCATGGTGATTTTTTAGGTTGCTCAGACTATCCTTTATGCTCTTTTTTAAAGCCTGTAGCTACTACCCATCCTATAGTTGTGTTAGGTGAAGTTGGTGCTCCATGCCCATTGTGTGGCTCGATGTTAGAAGTTAAAAAGGGCAGATACGGTATTTTTATAGGTTGTTCAAACTATCCTGAGTGTAATTACATACATAATGTGCAAGAGAGTTTAGATATTGATTGCCCAATATGTAAAAAGGGTAAATTAAATCGTAGAACATCAGGTTCAAATAGAACCTTTTACGCTTGCTCAAATTACCCAGATTGTAAATTCTCAACCCCAGGTAAACCAGTAAAAAGAGTGTGTGAGGAGTGTTCCTTTCCAATTATGTACGAAAAGAAATTTAAAGCTGGCATAGGTTTAGTTTGTGCAAATCCGCTTTGCTCAAGTCGCAAAAAGAGAAAGCATATAATCATTCGACCTAATAATTAACTGTGGTAAAATTTATCCAAAAATTTAAGCAAAGGAATTTATTATGACTAAAGCATTTGTATCCATTTTAATGGGCTCAGATTCAGATTTACCATTACTTGAAAATACCATGTCTATCTTAAAAGGCTTTGGTATTCCTTTTGAGGCAAAGGTAGCCTCCGCTCACCGTACACCAGATGTTGTAAGTGAGTATGTAACTGATGCTGAAAAAAGAGGTTGCGCTGTATTTATTGGTGCAGCAGGCTTAGCTGCACACCTTGCAGGTGCTATTGCAGCAAGAACTACTCGTCCTGTAATCGGCATTCCTTGTGACGGTGGTCCTTTATCAGGTGTAGATGCTTTATATTCAACTGTTCAGATGCCAGGTGGTATCCCTGTAGCAACTGTAGCAGTAGGTAAGGCTGGTGCTAAGAATGCAGCTTACTTAGCAGCTCAAATTATTGCTTTAACAGATAAAGATATTGACGCTAAAGTAAAAGCTGATAGACAAAATGCAGCTTTAGAAGTTATGAAAAAAGATGCTGCTTTGCAGGAAAAATTAAAATAATTCATGAGCGCAATTATCACCTCATCTATTGAAGAAGCAGCTAAAGTTATAACACAAGGCGGAGTGATTATCTGCCCCTCAGAAGGTGTTTATGGCTTAAGTTGCTCTTTATTTGATGAAAATGCTATCAAAAGAGTAATTAAGATTAAAAGAAGAGATATTAGAAAAGGCTTAATTCTAGTAGATCACAATTTAAATACTCTAGAACCCTACCTAGATAGCAATTTAATTGATAAAGCTTCTTTTGCTTTGATGAATAAGATGTGGCCAGGTCCCCACACTTTTGTAGTACCTACCAAAGAAAATTTTAAGAGTACTGCTTTAAGGGACAATCGCACTGTTGCAATTAGAATTACAGGCTTTAAACCTTTAGCTACTTTATGTAATTTAGCTAAAGTGCCTTTGATTTCTACAAGCGCAAATATCTCTGGTCAAGAAGCAACTAGCGATATTGATAAATTAAATCCTATCCTTTTAGAAGAAGTAGATTTAGTCCTTAATCTTCCTTGTGGTGGTCTGTCTAGTCCTACTTCAATATATGACACACTTTCTCATACTTTAGTTAGAGAAGGTCCTGAATGGAACGAACATGACTGATAAATATTTAGTATTTGGTAATCCAGTAGAACATTCTCTATCCCCTCAGTTACATAATTTTTTTGCAACTTGTACCCATCAGGATTTAGAGTACTTTAAATGTAAAGTAGAAGAAGGTAAGTTTAAACAGCAAGCCGACGAGTTTTTTAGCCATGGTGGACTTGGTTGTAATATTACAGTGCCTTGTAAAATTGATGCTTATAACTATGCAGATGAGCTTACTGATTATGCAAAGGCTGCTGGTGCTGTTAATACTTTAAAAAAGCTAAGTGATGGTCGAATCCTAGGGGATAACACTGATGGCAGAGGTTTAGTTTACGATTTAAAACGTCTAAATTTTCCGCTACAAGGTGCAAAGATCTTGATAATTGGAGCTGGTGGTGCAGCTAAAGGTATATTAAAGCCTATTGTAGATTGTGCTCCTTTATCCGTTACAATTGCTAACAGAACTTATGAGAAAGCTGTAGAGTTAGCAAGAGACTACAAGGAAGTTAGTGCTTCTACTTTTGATAATTTAACTCCTGACTTTAATATTATCATCAATGCAACCTCCTCCTCTTTAAAAGATGAATTACCTAAAGTTGCAGATGAAGTACTTAAAAACGCAAGTTTTGTCTATGATTTGATGTATAAAAAGACAGGTCAAACCGTATTTACACAACACGCAAAAGAGCTTTTGGTGCCACACGCTTATGACGGTTTTGGTATGCTTATAGGTCAGGCTTTATTAAGCTTTGAATTATGGCGTGGGGTAAAGCCTGATTTTGAAAAGACTTTGGCAAACTTTAGATAATGATTTCTTTTCAAATTGCAAACAATAGTCCTTTATATGAGCAAGCCCTCAAAGCAAAGAGTGCTTTAGAAAAAGCTATTGCCTCTTTCAAATCAGACTTAGACATCGTAGTTAAAGTGAGTGATGAGGTGCAATTAGAGTTTGAAAGTAAAACTCTAGGCTCAAACTTTCAAATTGACTTTACAAAAGACAAGCTAGCTTGGAGATTAGCACATGGTGGTAAAAACTCTGAGCCAGTTTGTAAAGCTGTAATCGGAAAATTAACTAATCCTATTGTTTTTGATGCTACCGCAGGTTTAGGCCGTGAGAGCCTAATCTTGCAGTCAGGTAAAGCTCAAGTTTATATGTTTGAGCGCAATCCTATTATTTGGCTAATGCTAAATTCAGCCCTTTACAAAGCCCAAAATAATCAAGAATTTTTAGATCAACTAAAAAATGGACTTCCAAAGCTAATGCCTTTAGGTACCATTAAAGATCAATATCCAAGTGATAATTTACCAGAGCCTGATGTAATCTACTACGATCCTATGTTCCCACAAAGAACTAAGTCTGCCTTAGTGAAAAAAGACATGCGAGTATTTCATGAGCTTATAGGTGCTGATACAGATGTTTTAGAATATGCTAATTTCTTATGTACGATTGCTAAACATCATGTAGTAGTAAAGCGCCCTGCTAATGAAGATCCTCTAGAACTAAATAAAAGGCGTAGTAGCTTTATCGATGGAAAAGCTTGCAGATTTGATTGCTACTACACCAGTTAGAATAAACTAGATAGGCTCAAAGCCATATTCATAAAAGTGTCTTAAAGCTTGGCTATTAGCATAGATATAGTTGAATAGTACTTGAATAGAATGAGAGTTACTTTTTGACGTATCAATCAAGTAATAAAAAATAGGATCATAGGTGTTCTCTGGTATATTCCAAAAAGATCCTGTGGTATGCCCGTCTTTATAAATCAAAGGTTTAGTTACAAAGCCTGCCTGCACACTTTGATTTGCAACGAAGGAGAAGATCTGAAATTCATGATCTGCTCTATAGATCCTGTGTTTTAAGTATTCTGAAGGGAAAGTCTTTTTAGATACAATCTGCTTTGCGGCAAAGCCAACTGGGGTTAAATGAGGATTTGGCAAACCTAAAGACTTTAGCTTTTTATTTTTGATAACGTCTATATTATTTGCAAATAAAGTTGGATCTTTAGACCAAAGAATTAGTGGTGCTTTTACAAAAGGCTTTAATCTATCAGTTTTGGTTTGATTAGATCTTAATAACAGAATAGGAAGCTTCTCATCACTGCTAATTACTAAAGAGCAGATCCCGTTGTTATTATTGATTCTAGACAAGATCTCATCTTCAAGAGCATAGAAGGTTTTAAACTTAACAGGAGCTTTGTGCTTTACAGCCTCTAGAGCGCTATAAGTTTGTGGCACAGCGCATACTGTAAGTTCTTCTGCAGTGACTTTAGAGATTACAAAAACGCTTACTAAAGCTAGGAGTAGCTGAATAGATTTTTTTCGCATGCTATTAACCTCTTGGTAATTTCTTCAGCAGAGCCTGCGTTTCTTAATTTATTTGCAAAGCCAGGTTCACTTAACATTAAGGATAGATTTTTAAGTAAATTCATATGTGATTTACCATCATCTGGAGTTGCGATTAAAAATATTAAATCACATGGTTTTTTATCTAGAGATCCGCAATCAATAGGAGTCTTTAAGGTAGCTATAGCTAAGGAGCTTCTATTTACAAAATCACCTCTAGTATGTGGAATCGCAATTCCATGAGCAATTCCAGGTGGAGTTAGGCTCATTTTGTTGTGTAAAGATTCTAAAAAATCAGTTTTTGAGTTAATTGCTCTAACGTTGTGTAAACGCTCAGTTAAGATATTGATGATTTCTTTTAGATCGTTAGATGGTAAATCGTGAATAACGCATTTCTCATCAATAGCATATCTTACAGAGTTTTGCTTTTTTCTTGGATTGTTGTTTTCGGTATCGTAGGTAAAGTTTGAAATATTATTTAAGATATTTTCAAAAAAACTACCATGCAATTTGTAATAAATAAAATAAATTGCACTAGCACAGATACTACCCACAAAGATAATTACAGTACAAAATGCTAAGTAATTTTCAGAACCTTCATAAGGAACATCGTAAAGATCTGTTCCTGATAAAGAGAAACTGATACCTGAGATTAGTACGATAAATAAAGCACCTAGTTTTGCACTGATAGTTTGAATGGAAAAGGTTGTACAGTCTGCTCTAAGTCCAAATTTAAATTCACTATAGTCTACACAGTCTGAGGTCATAACAGTGGTGGAAACAAGGGATAGTGATAGACCAACGCCACATAAAGCAACTAAGATATTATAAGCAAGAAAGGTAAGGCTTTGTGTTACAACTAGTAGATAGAGAACTACTGAAGCTATAGCTGGTAATGCAATGGAGGCAACATAGACTATTCTTCTTGAAGATAATTTAGTTAAAAAGCTAAATGCAAAATAGGTTAAAAACATTCCTAGAACCCAAGGGGCTTGTAGTACCCAATAAGGAGTGTTTTTTACATCGAAATCAGTGATGTTTTGTAAAAAGATGTCATATTCACTTACAAAAGTGTTAAAACAAATTTGTTGAAATAAGGACAATACAAAAACAATCATCAATTGATCATTATTAAAAAAGGATTTTAACGTTCTTTTGAAATTGATATTTTTGGGCGCTTGGTAATTATTAGAAAAGGAGCTTGAAAAGGCTACAGCACTGATAGTTAAGCAAATAGCGCAATAAAAAAATAGCTTTTGTGCTGCGATAGTTAAATTGTTAATAATGTCTAAATTAGGTGAAAAATAGTGGGTTGAAAGTACTAATCCTACGATAAAGCCTAAAGTAGCACAAGCTCGTGCAATCGCAGAAGCTATCTCACGAGAGAGATTACTTGCATTGAAAGTGGAGATTAAACTCCAAGAGGTAAGATCATAAAAAGAGAAACTTAACATCCAACCTAATAAAGTAAGGGTAGCTAAAAGCTCTTTTAGACCTACAGAGGTATTTGGAATGTTAAACATTAAGTAAACAAAAATAGCATTTACAAAGCTACCTACTAAGATACATACCTTATATTTATCAAAGTTGTATTTAGTACTTAAACAATCAATTAAGGTGCCGATAAAAGGCTCTTTTAGAATATCTAGCACTTTTATACCTATCATCATAGGAATGATAAAGCTAAGTGGTAGGCAAAGAACTCTAGATAAATATAAGAAATAAAAAGAGATAACAAAAACGTAAACGGCGTCTCTAGCTATAGCAAATAAAGCATAAGGAAAGCACCATTTTACGGTTAAGTTATTAGTAATCATAAGCAGTTAAAAGCAATTTGTTGTTTATGTTAAAATTTGCGCACATTATAAAATAAAAAAGCTTACGCAGTCATACGTAAGCTTTGTGATTATTTTTTGTGCATCTATTCTACAGTTACTGATTTAGCTAAGTTTCTTGGCTGATCCACATCAGTACCATTGATCACAGCACAATGGTAAGCTAATAACTGTAGTGGAATAGTAAATAATATTGGTTGCAAGATCTCAGGACACATAGGTAAGCTTACCTTGCAAGTTTGAGGATCGTCTTTGATTAAAGTATCTTGAGTTGAGAATACATATAAACGAGCACCACGAGCGCGAACTTCCTCAATGTTTGAGATTAACTTATCAATTAAGGCGTTGTCAGGGGCAACTACAACTACAGGCATCTCTTTATCAATAAGAGCGATAGGCCCGTGCTTTAATTCACCTGCTGCATAACCCTCAGCATGGATATAACTAATTTCTTTTAGTTTTAAAGCACCTTCTAGGGCAATAGGGAACATCACACCACGACCTAAGAATAGAGTGTGTCTCTTACCTGAAAATTGACAAGCAATATCCTCAATTTCCTTATCGTAGGATAAGAACTCTTGAGCTAAAGCAGGTAGTTTTCTTACAGCTTCTAAGATTTCATGATTTTGAGTGTCACTAATAGCGTTATTTTGTCTACCAATCAGTAAAGCAAGTAATAGTAAGCTTAACAATTGAGTAGTAAAGGCTTTAGTAGAAGCAACGCCAATCTCTGCTCCTGCTTTGGTAAATAAGGTGTAGTCGGACTCACGAACTAAGGAAGAGC
>JAEWPL010000224.1 GCA_023460615.1 Pseudomonadota bacterium
CTCTAGCAGATGATGCTAAGGTAGACGCTCCTAAAACAGATGCAACTGCACCTAAAGTTGCAGGCGTTAGCATTGCAGTTATCAATTTAAGATACATCATGTCTGAACTTCCTCAAGCTAAAGCTGCCGCAGAGGAGATGAAAACTCAATTTGGTCCTCGTTCTCAGGAGCTAAAGAGCATCCAGGAGAAAGGTCAAAAGTTAGAGTCTCAATTACAAACTGCTAAGGGTGAAGAAGTTACTAAAATTCAACGTCAGTTAGCAGCTTTAAAGTCAGACTTTGATCTAAAGGCACAAGCTTTACAAGAAGATCAACAAAAGAAAGAGCGTGAGTTTGAAGTTACTTTAGGTAAGTTAGTTCAAACTGCAATTGATAGAATCGCAAAAGAGCGTGGTATTGATGTAGTTCTACGTGGTGAGTCAGTTGTATTTGCAACTGATGCTGTTGATATTTCTAAGGAAGTAATTGAAAGAGCTTCAAAACTTAAGGCTGTAAAGAAAGACGCTAATAAAAAAGAAGCTAAAGCTAAATAATCCTTAGGGGTATTTATGTTATTAAAAGATATTGCAGCAGCTCTTGAGGCAAAATTAGTAGGCAACGGTGATATTGAAATCACCCATGTTGCTAATTTAAAAACTGCTAGTGCCAATGAAATTAGCTTTTTGTCAGATCCTAAGTACAGAAGTGTATTAAGTGAGTCAAAAGCAGGCGCTGTTATCGTAAAGGAAGAAGACGTAGAGCATGCCAAATGCGCATGTCTAGTCTTAAAAGATCCTTACGTAGGTTTTGCAAAAGTAGCTCAATTATTAGATACCACTCCAGCTATTGCAACTGGCGTTCACAAAACTGCCATTGTTGAAGAAGGCGCTGTTGTAGGTAAGAATGTTGCCTTAGGTCCTAATGTTTATGTGCAACAAGGTGCCGTAATTGGTGACAACGTTCAGCTTGGTGCTAATGTAGTTATTGGCAAGAATGCTAAAGTTGGTAACAACACTAAGCTATATCCTAATGTAAGTTTATACCACGATTGCCAAATTGGTAGTGACTGTCTAGTTCAATCTGGTACTGTAATTGGTGGCGATGGCTTTGGTTATGCTAACGAGCGCGGTCAGTGGATTAAAATTCCACAAACTGGTCGAGTAATCATTGGCGATCATGTTGAGATTGGCGCTTGCACTTGTATTGATAGAGGTGCTATTGACGATACTGTTATTGAGAGCAATGTAATTATCGATAACTTATGTCAAATTGCCCACAATGTTCACATAGGATACGGTACAGCAGTTGCTGGTGGTACAACCTTTGCAGGATCTGTTACAATTGGAAAATATTGTATAATAGGTGGTACTTCCGTATTTAATGGACACATTACAATTTGTGATGGTGTAACTATCAGTGGTATGTGTATGGTGATGAGATCTATTGATAAACCAGGCGTTTATTCCTCAGGTATCCCAGCACAAACTAATAAAGAATGGCGCATTACTGCCGCTAGAACTTTACATATTAACGAAATGTATCATCGTTTATCTTCACTTGAGGATAAAGTTGAGGCATTAGTAAAGAACGACAATAATCAATAAAGGTGAATGACGTGACTGATATTGTAGAAAATCCTCGTACCTTAGATGTTGAAAAGATCATGGATCTGTTACCACACAGATATCCTTTTTTAATGGTTGATAGAGTATTAGACTATTCTATTACTGAAGAGCACAAGACCTTAAAGGCTCTAAAGAACATTACCTTTAATGAGCCTTTCTTCCAAGGTCATTTCCCAGGTAAGCCAATTTTACCTGGCGTGTTAATTCTTGAGGCAATGGCACAGGCTACTGGTATCTTAGCTTTTACCATGGTTGGTAAGCCAAATGATGGTGAGCTATATTATTTTGCAGCTATCGACAATGCAAGATTTAAGCGCCCTGTAGTGCCTGGTGATCAACTAATTTTAGATGTTGAGTACTTTAAGGAGAAGCGTGGTATTGCTTCTTTCCGTGGCGTTGCAAGCGTTGATGGTAAAGTAGTTTGCCAAGCAGATTTAATGTGTGCTAAGCACTAATCCTAACTTAGGTGGAATAAAACTTGACTTTGAATACAGGTATTATTGATCCAAGTGCCAAAATTGGACCAGAGGTGGTTCTAGGTAAGAATGTAACCATTCGCGAAAATGTAATCATTGAAGGTAAAGTTACCATTGGTGATGATTGCATTATTGAACCATTTTGCGTGATCCGTGGACCTACCACCATTGGTAAGGGTAATCACTTTTACCAATTCTGCTCTATAGGTGAAGGTTGCCAAGATCTTAAGTACGCAGGTGAGCCTACTACCTTGACCATTGGTGATAACAATGTGATCAGAGAGCATTGCACTATGCACCGTGGTACAGTTCAAGGTTTAGGTACCACAACAGTGGGCTCAAACAATCTATTTATGGTTAACACCCACGTAGCTCACGATTGTATAGTTGGAGATCATTGTATTTTCTCTAACAATGCTACTTTAGCAGGACATGTAAGAATCGATGACTATGTTGTATTTGGTGGTTTAGCAGCTATCCATCAGTTTGGCCGCGTAGGTTGCCATGCGATGGTTGGTGGTATGGCTGCCTTAAATATGGATGTACCTCCATATGTAATGGCCGCAGGTCACTATGCAAAACCATTTGGTATTAACAAAGTAGGTCTTCAGCGTCGTGGCTTCAGTAAAGAAGCTATCTCAGCTATTGTTCAAGCATATTTCTTCTTATACAAGAAACACCTAACTTTAGAAGAATCAATTGAAGAAATTGAAAAGTTAGCAAACGAACATGTTGAAGTAAAACCTCTTCTAGATTTCCTAAAAGAAAATGGTAGAGGAATTGTTCGTTAATGGCTGAGTGCGTAAATCCTCATCTATATGCTTTAATAGCCGGAGAGCCTTCAGGTGATACTTTAGGCTCTGGCTTAATGATGGCTATTAAAAGACAAGATCCTTTAGCTCAATTTATCGGCATTGGTGGTCCAAAAATGATCCACCAAGGTTTGCATTCATCTGTAAAGATGGAAGAGCTAGCGGTAATGGGCATTACTGAGGTTTTATTAAAGTTATTTAAGATCTTAAAAATCCGCAAAAGAGCCGTTGCTGATTTAATCGAAGCTAAGCCTTGTGTATTTATTGGTATAGATTTACCTGATTTTAATCTTTATGTAGAAGCAAAAGTTAAAAAGGCAGGTATTCCAACTGTACACTATGTAAGTCCTTCAGTTTGGGCATGGCGTGAAAACCGCGTTAAAAAGATTAAAGAAGCTTGTGATGAGATCTTAGCATTATTACCTTTTGAGCCTGAGTGGTATCAAAAGCGTAATCTCTCCTGTACCTATGTAGGTCATACTTTAGCTAATACTATTCCAGTACATATTGATCATGCTCAAGCAAAAGAGCGTATTAACTTAGCTAAAAACTGTGTAGAAGCTCCACAAGGTAAAGTAATGGGTATTCTACCAGGCTCAAGAAAGGGCGTTATCACTAAGATGCTTCCAATCTACGCTTATACAGCAAGATTAGTAAAAAGAGCACTGCCTGATACCGTGTTTGTATGTACTGTAGGTTCCTACGAATTAGCTTCTTTAGTAAAAGATTTATGGCTTGAAGTTGCCCCAGATTTATCTTTGACTGTATTTGTAGGTAATACTCAGGATGTAATTGCTTCTTCTGATGCTGTGTTACTTACTTGTGGCACTATTGCGTTAGAGACTATGCTATTAAAGACTCCTTTTGCAGTCGCCTATAAAGTAAGTGCGCTCTCAGCATTTATTGCTCGTCGCATGCTTAAGGTTAATGTCTATTCATTACCAAATTTAATAGCAGGTAGAAAGATTGTAAAAGAGTTCATTCAAGAAGAATGTACTCCAAGTTTACTAGCTGAGGAAATGCAAAAATTACTTATTTATGACAATATTGTCATGAAAAAGGAATTTGAGAATATCCACACCTCCATGCAGTGCAATTCTGATGAGTTAGCTTGCAAGGCAGTATTTAAAGTGATTGCTAATCACTTTAAAGACGATACTATCATTCAGCAAATAGCTAATGCTAAAGGTGAAGGAATAGTAGTAGACTCTAGTTCTCCATTACCTAAAGCAAATGTTGAAGAAGTAAAGGTTTTAGCTCAAGAAACCACAGAGCCTTTGAAAACTTCAGAAGAATAAAATCCTTTCTTAATATGACTAAAATTGTATTAGAGCCTTATATTTGTCCTATTGATGAGACTATCTACAGAGTCTGCGGCGCCGATGAGGCAGGACGTGGACCTTTAATGGGCAATGTTGTGGCAGCATGTGTGCTACTTGATCCTAATAATCCCATTGAAGGCTTAAATGACTCTAAGCAATTGTCAGAGAAGAAACGTGATGCTCTAGAGCCTTTGATTAAAGAGAAAGCTCTAGCCTATGGTATTGGTCAATGCACCCCACAAGAAATTGATACTATGAACATCTTAAATGCCTCCTTAGAGGCTATGAGACGTGCTTATATCAATATGGCTTGTGAATGTAACTTAATGCTAGTAGATGGCAATAAAGTAGTTAAAAATTTGCCTATAGCTTGTGAAGCTGTCGTCAAAGGGGATGCTAGAGTTGCTCAAATTGCTGCAGCTTCCATCCTTGCAAAAGTAGAAAGAGATAGGCAAATGTATGAGCTTGATAAACAATATCCACAGTATCAATTTGCCAAACATAAAGGTTACCCAACTAAAGCACATCTAGAATTATTACAAAAGCTACCAATCCTAGATTGCTACAGAAAGAGCTATGGTCCTATAAAAAAGATCTTAGCATCAAAAGATATAGTCGTAGATGATCAGCAACTGTGGTTCTGATTTCTTTAATAAAAGCATATTTTGTAGTAAAATCACTACACTTAATTTGGAATACCAAGAGGTAAGATCCTAAGTGATGAACATAAATTATTTAGACTTTGAGCAACCAATTGCAGATTTACTTGCTCATATTGAAGAGTTAAAGCGTATTAGCCACGATTCTAATTCTAGTGTGGATTTAACTACAGAGCTAAATCAATTAGAAAAGAAGAATCTTGAGCTTACTAAGAAGATTTTCTCATCACTAAGTGACTGGCAGATTTCTCAGTTGTCACGTCACCCAATGCGTCCATATACTTTAGATTATATTGAGCGCATTTTTACAGATTTCCATGAGTTAGCAGGTGATCGTGCCTTTGCTGACGATAAAGCTATTGTAGGTGGTTTAGCCCGTTTAAATGGTCGTCCTGTAATGATTATTGGTCACCAAAAGGGTAGAGATATTCGTGAGAGAACCTTACGTAATTTCGGTATGCCACGTCCTGAAGGCTATCGCAAAGCTATGCGCTTAATGAAATTAGCCGAGAGATTTAATATTCCTGTAATAACCTTTATTGATACTCCAGGTGCATATCCAGGTGTTGGTGCTGAGGAGAGATCTCAGGCAGGTGCAATTGCTGAAAGCTTAAAGTTAATGTCTGATTTGAATGTACCTATTATCTGTACTGTAATCGGCGAAGGTGGCTCAGGTGGCGCTTTAGCTATTGGTGTAGGTGATAGAGTAAACATGTTGCAGTACTCAACCTATTCTGTAATTTCACCAGAAGGTTGTGCTTCTATTCTATGGAAGTCAGCTGAAAAAGCTCCACTAGCTGCTGAAGCTATGAATATTACTGCACACCGTATTAAAGATCTTGGTTTAATTGATAACGTAGTGCAGGAGCCATTAGGTGGTGCACATCGTAATTATGATGCTATGGCAGAGAATTTAAAGCAACGTCTAGAGCAAGATCTTGCTGAATTGTCAGATATGCCATCAGATAGGATCATTGAGCAGAGATTCTCTCGCTTAATGAAGTACGGATATTGTTAAAAGAAAAAGCTTTGCAAGTTCTTGATGAACTTGCAAATAAAATCCTTTCTACCATCAGCCCTACCAAACTCGTTGTGGGTTTATCTGGTGGGGCTGATTCCACTCTAGTGCTCCTTGTAGCACATCGTATCAGAGAACTTAACCCAAACTTTGAGGTTCTTGCTGTCCACTGTATTCATGGTTTAGATGCAGACGATCCGATTTGGTTTAATCACTGTACTAAGCTTTGTCAAAGACTTAAGATTAAGCTTGTTACCCCAAAATTAAATATTATTTACGGTAATGGTAAATCCCCTGAGGATGTCTCAAGGCAAGAGCGTTACAGAGCTTTACTTGAAAACACTCAAAATGGAGTGTTAATGCTAGGTCATCAAGCCGACGATCAAGTTGAGAGTATGTTTTTAGCTCTAAAACGTGGCTCTGGTCCTTATGGCTTATCTGGCATGCGCTTTATGATTAAAGATGAGCGCGGAACTATCCTAAGACCGTTATTAGAGCTACATAAAAGAGAGATTATTGAGATTATTGAAGCTTTAGGCTTTAATCATGTTTTTGATATCTCAAATACTTACTTAAAATTTGAGCGTAATTTTATCCGCCTTAAAGTACTACCTTTGTTAAAAGAAAGATTTGTAGGTATCGAGAAATCAATTCTAAGAAGTTCTAAATTGTGCGCCTATGAGCACGATTTAGCGATGCGCTATGCTAAAGAGCAATTAGACAAAGCTTATATTGCTGATGATCAAAAGTTAGATATCAATAAACTTGATTTAACTGATTTGCCACTAATTACCTCAGTATTACGTTTGTTTGTATTGAAGGTAGCTTCAATGCCTGCAGAGCTAAACACTATAGATCAAATAATAAACTTAGCATCAATCTCTGCTGATCAACACTCAGTAATAGCAATTGATGATAGGTACTCAGTACGTCGCTTTAAAAACTTTTTATATCTTGTAAGGCAAAGAGAGTTACCTAAAAAAGGTAAATATAAGCTTGAGCTTGGACATACTCTAACCCTAGGCGATTTTGCCTATAGCTTAGAGCCTTGTACTGATCCTAAAGAGTCTTTTGCTTGCAAGAGCGTAGTATTAGATTTCAATTTAGTAGGTAGTACTAAATTTAAGCCTTTAAAGAGAAGCCATAGTAGGGAGCTTAAAAAGCTCTTTATGGAATTTAATATTCCTGTATGGAAAAGAGCTTCTAAACCTATCGTGATCTGTTCTTCCACAAATCAAGCTCTTGCACTTGCTGATTTGTGTGTCTTTAACTTAAATACTCAAGCAAATGGCTACAAGCTAGTAATTAAAGAGCTATAAAAAACAAAGCCCGACTCAACTGGTCGGGCATAGAAATCATTATGAAAAAAGTCATCAGTTAGCACTCTCTTAACCGATATACTTCTTAGAGTCCTTCCTTTAAAAAAAGTTCAAAAAATTTTTAACTTTTTTTCAAAAAAAATAAACCCGACCATGTGGTCGGGCAATTTTTGGAAATAATATGAAAAAGTCATCGATTAGCTACTTAATCTGTGCAATCTGATACTTAGAGTCTGCAAATTAAAAAAAGTTCAAAAAAAATTTAACTTTTTTCAAAAAAAAACAAAACCCGACTTTTTAGGTCGGGCCGGAGGAAATCATTATGAAGAAAGTCATCAGTAAGCATCATCATAACCGATATACTTCTTAGAGTGAGTTTGATTAAAAAAGTTCAAATTATTTTTAAGATTTTTCAAAAATAATTTTGATGACAATTCTAATGGAAAGGTAAATAATTGTTTTTAAAGTTAGTTTTAACCTAGTAAAGAAATCTTATTGATAAGAAAAATCTTGTAAGTTTAATTAGTGCATATGCAGAAAAAGACGATATAGCTTTTCGTAAGGAAGTTCATAGAATAGCTCAAGATCTTAATAGAGCAGGTGATTATGAGTTTGCAAGCTATATTGATACTATCATTTCAGGAGAAGGTCTTTTAACACCAATGCCTGTGGATCCTTTTGACATAAAATGCTTTGATGAAATTAAAACAAGCAATGACTCGCTATTTTTGCCTGATCCTATAACTTCTTTGCTTAAAGGAATTATAAATGCAACTCAAAACGGAAGCGAGATAAACAAATTTTTGTTTCACGGAGCTTCTGGTACTGGAAAGACCTTAGCTGTAAAACACTTAGGTAGAATTCTTAACCGCAAAATTATGAAAGTTAATTTCTCTAATCTGATAGATAGCGATTTGTTTAAAACTAAACGCTGTCTTAATGAGTTGTTTGCTGAGATAAATTCCTTGTTTAGGTCAAAGGAAGTACTTGTATTATTTGATGAAATTGATGCTGTTGCTTCAGCTAAAAATAATTTAGATGATACAAATTTGCCAGGTCTTGTAATTTCAACCTTACATCAAGGTTTAGAGAATATAGATAAAAGAGTTCTGTTGATAGCAACTTCAAATAAGTATGAAGATCTAGATCAAGGTGTCATTTCGAGGTTTGATAGAGCTATAGACTTTAATCAGTACTCAAAAGAGGACTTATTAGACGTTGCAGAATGCATATTAAGTAACAATTTAGCAAAAGCTAAAGGTGTAAAAAGAGATTTAAGATTATTTAGAAAGATTTTGACTCTTTCAAAGAAAACTCTCTTTCCAAAAGAGCTAGAAAATCTTATCAAGACCTCTCTTGCTTTTAGTGACACAAATGATGGTGTGGATTACTTAAGAAAGCTATATGCAGCCGTAACAGGACAGAATGTACAGGATGTAGAAAAGCTGCAAGACGAAGGCTTTACTCCACGAGAAGTTAAGATCCTAACTAGTAAGTAAACTTGCTTTAACTACGTCTTATTTTTGCTACACTCAAAGCAGATCTAACTTTTAACTAAGATCTTTTAATTACCGTGTTGTAAAATCGTTAAATTATAACGACATATAGAACGATAACATGCGATTAAAATTACCCATTGTAGCTATGCTAACAGGCCTAGCTATGTTTAGTAGCGCTTTTGCTCAAACACAAGTAAGCGCTTATTACTACGACTTCCAAGATCCTTTCATTCAGATCTTTGATAAAGCGTTAAAGCAGATTGCTAAAAATTACGATTGTCAGGCAAGCTCTTTTGATGCTAGCAGTAGTGTGCTCTTGCAAAAAGATCAGTTAAATAAAGCCTTTGAAAACGAGTCTGCGCTAATAGTTAATCTTATTGATCCTGCCATGGCAGATGAGATAGTTGCCAATGCGCAAGCTACTAACTCTCGTCTTATCTTTTTTAATCGAAAGCCTTCAGATTCTGCTTTAGAAGCCTATGACAATGCTTGGTATGTAGGTACTAGCTCTAAACTTGCAGGTAAGTATCAGGCTCAAATAGTGTTTGATTTTTTAAGTGAAACTAAGCAGTTTGATAAAAATCAAAATGGCTATTTAGACGTGATCTTTTTAAAAGGCAAAGAATTTGATGAGGAGTCAGATCAAAGAACTATCTCTTTTGTTGAGGAGTTAGTTAACGACGGTATTCGCATCAATCCTTTATCTTTAATCATTGCAGATTTTAAAACAGAGCCAGCATATCTTCAGATGAAGAAGTTATTAGCTCAGATAAGCCTTAATGAGATAGAGGTCATTGTAGCTAACAATGATGCTATGGCTTTAGGTGCCTTAAAGGCACTGCAAGAATGTGGCTATAACTTAAATGGCGATGCTAAAAGCTTTATTCCTATCGTTGGTACTGACGGCATTCCTAAAGCTTTTGAAGCCATTGAGAAAAAGCAAATGCTAGGTACTGTATTTACTGATTTTACAGCTTTAGCCTTAGTTTCTTTAAGAATTGCAAAATCTGTAGGTGGTTATTATGATGAGACTTTACCTAATACTATTTGGTTTAGTTATGATGGTCGTAAGATAATCCTGCCTTTTACAAAAGTCGCATTTTTTAAAAACTACTTTCACACCACCAAGCCTTACGCCATCAAAAAGTTAGATGACGATATTGATAACGTAAGGCGGCATTATATCCATTAGATCAGGTAAGTTAACTTGCCTTGTAAACGATAAAGGTTGTGGTTTTATTTACAATCTCAACCTTATCAAAATACTCAGTTAAGTATTTCTCATAGTGTAGGTGAGCATTAGCTACCATATACATGCAACCACCTTCTGTTAAATGCTCTTTTGCTTGCATGATCATGCTAATAGTAGGTGCTGTAGTAGTTTGCAAGCCTACATGGAAAGGTGGGTTGACTGCGATAAGATCGTACTTATCTAAAGCAGAAAGCATATCTGAGGCTACAACAGTAATGTCGCCTAAGTTATAGTCTTTAGCGTTGTCTTGGGTTAATTTTAAAGCAGTAGCGCTTACATCGGATGCTGTGACATCTTTAAAGCCAAGCTTTGATAATACAATACTGATCACACCACAACCACAACCTAAATCTAAAGCTTTACCTTGTGGCACGATACCTTTAAGGCTTTCAAGT
>JAEWPL010000225.1 GCA_023460615.1 Pseudomonadota bacterium
TTAACTTTTTTAGATCAAAATGAGCCTATCAACAATGAACTTATAAAACAGTTTCATGCTTTACTTTGCAAGGATGTAATAGAAAGTGTAGTTGGAAACTTTAAAAAAGTACAAAATTATGTAGTTGGAGCAAACTTTGAGCCTACAGAGCCTGCTTTTGTACCTCAAGCTATAAGAGAATGGAGTGAAAACTTAAAATTCCGAATTAAAAACTCAAATAGCTTAAAAGATCTTCTGTTGGTTCTAGCATCTTTGCATATACAATTTGAAAGAATTCATCCTTTTCCTGATGGCAATGGTAGAGTTGGCAGAGCGTTAATCGTTTACTCATGCCTGCAATTAAAAATACATCCAGTTGTAATAAAACTAGAAGACAGAACTGAGTACCTTTCCTACATGAACAATTTTGATGAGAAAGGATTAGCAGCATATTTTGAGATTTTGTCGCAAAAAGAAATTGAGCGTATGAGATTATTTCAAACCTCAATAGATGATGCTGTCATAGAAATTAACGAAGACTATAAGTCTTAAGCTTTCTAATCAATTTTCTCTATAAGTGCTTTGCCTTGAGTAATTTTAGTTAATTGAGCTGTAAACTGCTCTACACTACTTAAAGGTACATCTAAAGTGTAGGTAACTTTATCTGTATAGTCTTGAGATAAAATCTTGATGGCTAAAGCACTAAAACATCTTTGAGCTAAAGTTACATCTTTATGATCACAGACTAACTTGTACTCTTGAGTAAGTACCATATCCTCAATTTCAAGAGTATCTAAAGCTTGTTTGATGCTATCTTGATAGGCTTTAACAAGACCTCCTGTACCTAATAAAATACCACCAAAATATCTAGTAACCACGACAGTGATTTGACCTACCCCTGAATGAAGCAACACATTAAGCATAGGTTGACCTGCAGTGCCATGAGGCTCCCCATCATCAGAGCAACCAGCGTATCCTGACGAATTTGGTTTATCTGCATTATAAGCAAAGCAATTGTGTCTAGCATCTGAAAACTCTTTACAGATTGAGTCAATAAATTGCTTTGCCTCATCAACACTTTTTGTTCTTGCAACAGAGGTGATAAAGCGACTTTTTTTAATCACTAACTCAGTGCGATGAAACTTGCCTTTTTCAAGGGCAGGAACTTTATAGGAACTATCTACCATATTACAAACTTATAAGCTTTAATGCGCGCTTTCCAAGACCATAAATTTCAGCTATTTTTTTATCAATCTTTTTTAAAGTAGCTTGATATTCTTGTTCTGAAGCTTCTGTTAATTGCTCTACTAAAAATTCCACTTCTCTTTGGGAGTCTTCACTTGCAATAGGAATTGGTACTTCCTCAAGTAATGAGCGCAATACTTTGATGGTGTGGAATTTTTTCTCAAAGTAGAATCTAACTGCTGACGAATTAAGTACTGCGGCTAGATAGGTGGCAGAAATATTTTTAAAAGTTGGAACAATAAAATTACAACTATTTAAAGTAAGTAGACCTTTAGTGTCAACGGCTACAATTGGGTATCTTGCAATAAAGCGATACACAATCTTTTCAGGGCTTCTGTAATACTCTAAAGGAGCTACCTGTTGGAATTTACTCTCATCAAAGATTAAATAGCTTTTAGCTTCTTTAATCTTAAAAGGCTCTACATCAATACCGCGTAATACAGGCTCAGAGCCTTCTACCTTAGTTTTATAAATAGTACCTTGATTTGAGCCTGTAACAATACCTAAGGCAAACTTAGCGTGTCCACGTAATTTTACGCAGTGCTCTAAATCGTCCATTTTCTCAATCACTAAAGCTTCTTGATCAGTGATTTTAAAATTAAAATCTAAAGGCTTACGATTTCTTCTGACTACATAGTTTTGATTGTCGTGATACACAATCACATCACCTGTAGCACCTGCAAAGGAAGTTTTCTCTAAAGTTAAAATAACACTTGGACATTGCACTGCGTGGAAAACTTCACCTAAATAACGTACGGATTTTACACGCGCATTCTCATAGATGATATTTCTAATGGTTTCATGAGAGGCAACGTTTAATAAAGCCTCTGGCAACACAAATTGTAAAATACCACCATCATTTAAAAGCTTTAAGGAGCGCTCTACAAAAAGATCAGCAAAACAAGGTCTATTCTTTTGAGCACAACGTAAAGTCTTTGAGTAGCGGTTGATTACGGTTAGATCTTCTAAACTACCCCAAGGTGGATTACCTAAAATCACATCTACTTTAGGTAAGTGTTTTGAGGTGACAGTATCGCATTTTAGTAAATGAGCTTTTAATAAGCTCTCGTCATTACAATTACCAGATAACACAAAGTTAATTCTTGCTAAGGTAACTGAAAAACCGTCTAAGTCACAGCCATAAAGATCACAAACTCTAGCTCCACGTTTTAATAAACGTAATAGGAAATTACCAGAGCCACAACAAGGATCTAAGAACACACGACCTTTAGTGATTTGTAAAGTTTCAATAGCGGTATCTGTAAGATTTTGAGGGGTATAGTATCTACCCTGTTGACGCCTTTTGGAGATCTCCATTAAAGACAAATAGATAAGACCTAAAGTGTCTTCAAACTCTACAAAATGTAAATTAAATTTTGGTAGTTTTAAGCTAAAGTTTTTTAAAGTTTGAAGGGGTGTTTTCTCCATTAAATCTTGCAACAGCCAATCATACTCATCGACTTTAAGCTTACCTTCTAGATAGGCGTTGAAAAGACCTTCAGAGAGATTAGTGGTGATCTTTTTAGCATCGATTAAAAGCTGCAAGAAAGATTCACACAATAAAACTTTAATAGCGGTTGGACTACCAGAAAAATTGCTAACTAATAAACCTACAGCACTGTGATTTGGAGAGTTTCTACTTACGTAATTTACGTATAACTCACTACCTCTGACTGCAGATTTATTGCGACGAGATTTTAGTACAGTGCCTTTGCCCTTTAAAAAAGAATCATGTAATTGCTCAATATCTTTTCTTTCAAACAAACCTTTATCAGGATCTGAATACTTAATTTTTTCAAGCTTTAACCAGTTTCTACCAGTAGCAATAGAAATCTCAAGTAGCTTGCAAGCTTCTTCTAAAGTGATATATGGGCTTTTGTCTTTCTTTCTAGAGCGCATAGGGAGAACCATTCAAAATTTTACAAGGTAATAAATATTATCATGACTTGGTAATATTTTAAATTTTAAACTTAAGATTTTTTAACTTTTATTTAAATTTCAAAATGTTAACATAAATAATTTTGTATTAATATTTTTAAAAATTGATAATTTTTTAAAGAGATTTTAGTTAGCATTTTTAAAAGTAGCTAAAACAAGCTACAATGCTACAAAACTAAAGAGGAAAACATGAATATCAGTGAACTAAATGCTTTAAATAACAAAGAACTTAGCCATATAGCGCGCTCACTGTATACCTTTTATTTAAGACCTAACGCAGAGCAACATCATAACGTTATCGACCTAAATTCCATTACAACCTATTTATTCTGTTACTCTAAAGCCTTCCCTACTACCCCTAATTTTGATGTGGCTTGCATGTGTTTAAAAGAGCTTGAAGATCATAATTTAATTTGTAGGGTAGATAAGACTCAACCTTGGCAAGGCTCTACGATTACTTTACCTTTATTTGTGCAAGAAGATGAGGTATTACCATCTCCGCCTTTTGCCATGCACTCCTCTTGGAGACCCCAAGCTAACTTTTATCAAGCCTGCCTTTTAGTAGGACTTGATGACTGCTCTTTTACAGAACAAGATTTAAAAGCCTTTACTAGCTTTTGGAGTGGGAAACATGAGCAACGTAATCAAATTGCTTGGGAGCGTGCATTTGCAACTCGTCTTTTAAAAGGTCATCTGCAAAAGTCTCCTAAAAAGACTAAAAAAACAGAAACTTTAGAAGATGACAATCAAAATAATGAGCAACTTACAACCGCTCAATTGTCAGAAAAAGCTCAACAAGAGCTTGCTGATATTTTTAAGTAAATTTCAATAAGTTAAGTGATATAATTTCGTTCTATCAATGTTAAAAGTAAGGCAAAATTATGCAGATCTCCTTTAATCACAAAGTACTTAAGCTTGATACTCCTCAAATTATGGGTATTCTAAATGTAACTCCTGATTCTTTTTCAGATGGTGGTAAATGGGATCATGTTGATAAAGCTTTAGAGCATGCAACCTTAATGGTAAAACAAGGCGCTACCATCATTGATATTGGTGGTGAGTCAACAAGACCTGGCGCTAAAGCCGTTCCTTTAGAGGAAGAATTAAAGCGCGTAATTCCTGCCGTTGAAGCCATCTCTAAAAACTTAGATGTCATGATTTCTATTGACACCTCGCAGCCTATAGTTATGCAAGAGGCGGTAAAAGCTGGTGCTCATATTTGGAATGATATTAGAGCATTAAGGCTAGATGGGGCTCTTGATATGGCAGCAACACTTCAAGTGCCTGTTATTCTAATGCATATGCAAGGCGATCCTAAAACTATGCAAGTAAATCCTCACTACACTGATGTAGTAAAAGAGGTTAAAGAGTTTTTATTACAGCGAGTTGAGGATGCTTTAAAAGCAGGCATTAAAAAAGAAAACATCATTCTTGATTTAGGTTTTGGTTTTGGTAAATCTCCAAAACACAATTATCAATTACTAGATCATATGCAAGAGTTTGTGGATTTAGGTTACCCTGTTTTATCAGCTTTATCTCGCAAATCCATGATAGGCGCTGCCACCCAGATTGAAGAGCCAAATCAAAGAGTAGTAGGCTCTGTTGCAGGTGCCTTATTAAGTATTGAACGTGGTGCTCAGTTAGTACGTGTCCACGATGTTGAAGAAACACGCCAAGCTTTTGATGTTTATAAAGCTATGCTTGAGTCAAGAAAGGATTAAAAAATGTTAAACATAATTGTTGCCTGCTCTATATCCCCAATTGTAGCAGCCATGCTTTGCCTATTACTTGGACAAAAGTTCATTAAGAAATACTCAAAACCTTTGTCTTTAATTGCTGTAGGTTTTTTAATTACTTTATCTGTCTCACACATCATTCCTGAGGCTATGGAGCAGGCCGATACCCACAAGATAGGTTTGACTATTTTAATCGGTATTTTAACCTTAACCTTTTTTGAAATGCTTTGCTTTAATAGTCATGCCTACCATGAGCATTGTCAGTGCGCTAAATATGCTTTAAAAAATGGTGGTGCACCTATTTTAATAGGCTCTGCACTACATACCTTTTGTGACGGCTTAGTGATTGCTAGTGCCTTTTTAGCAAATCCTACCCTTGGTATTGCCGTAACTGTAGCTGTTGTAAGCCACGAAATTGCCCATGAGCTTGGCGATTATGCCATCATGCTTGATTGTGGTATGAATACCAAACAAGCTTTTATTGTTAATCTTGTGGCACTTGTAGGTTGTACCTTAGGTGGTGTGTTAGGTTATTATGTTCTAAGCTCTATTAAGGATGCTATACCTTATGCTCTAGCCTTGTCAGGCGCAAGCTTTGTCTATGTTTCCCTATCTGATTTACTGCCAAGACTAAAAAATTGTGAGAGTAAAAAGCGTGTCTTATTAAGAGTGCTATTTATTCTAATCGGTGTAGTGTTATCCTTGGTCATTGCAAGTCACGATTAAAA
>JAEWPL010000226.1 GCA_023460615.1 Pseudomonadota bacterium
ACGGCATTCCTAAAATTGATTTAAAAGTAAGTTTAGATTCAAGCTACGACGTTAAAGAAAAAGAATTACTAGATAGAAGGATCAAAGAATGCATCAACATTAAATATGGAAATGAAATTCACCATGATTATTTATCAATACTCTATTACTTAGGATACCTTACTCAAGCACCTTCAGAATTCTATGATGAAGTGCATCTTGTATTTCCTAATGAACCAATTCAAAGCATTGTAGAGCCATATTTTAATAATGCATTAAATTATGACTATCGAAAAGGTTAAAGTGTAGATTTTATCAATAGCAGATGCATTGACAGATTTAATCTCTTAATTATTGCGTTAGTATTCAATAAAAAAACCTCAATCAGTTTTAACACCAATTGAGGTTTTACTTGTTTAGAGAGCTAACTAAATAGCTTCTTCGTTTTCTTCGCTAGTTCTAATGCGAATTACACGTTCAACATTTGACACGAAGATCTTACCATCACCGATTTTACCGGTGTGGGCTGCGTTGATGATAGCACTGATACATTTTTCAGCTTCATCATCTGCTACAACTACCTCAAGTTTGCACTTTGGTAGAAAATCAACTACATACTCTGCACCGCGGTATAACTCGGTATGTCCCTTCTGACGACCAAAGCCTTTAACATCTGAAACTGTCATACCTGAAATTCCGATGGTTGCTAATGCTTCACGTACGTCATCTAACTTAAATGGTTTAATAATTGCTGAAATGCGCTTCATAGTAATCTCTCCTTATGATTATAAGTTGTAGCCACGCTCGCCGTGTGATGCTAAATCTAAGCCTTCTGACTCCTCATCAGCGGTTACTCTTAGACCAACTAGAACAGAAGCTAACTTAAAGGCAATGATTGATACTACGAAGGACCATAACATTGCAACAACTAGTGACATTGTTTGACCATATACTTGACCTGCAATTGATGTCCAGTCACCCTTAAAGCCGGTACCACCTAATGAAGGATCACAGAATACACCGGTTAAGACACCACCTACGATAGCACCGATACCGTGAACACCGAATACATCAAGAGAATCGTCAATCTTGGTTAATTTCTTAAAGCCGTGAACACCCCATAAGCAAGCAAGACCTGCTGCAATACCGATTACGATAGCACCCATAGGACCTACGAAAGCACAAGCTGGAGTAATTGCAACTAGACCTGCTAAAACACCAGATGCAGTACCTAAGGTTGATGGCTTCTTAAATAAGATCCACTCTGCAACCATCCAAGTTAAAGCTGCAACTGCAGGGCATAATACAGTGTTGATGAAAGCTAGAGCTGAAACACCATCTGCTACTAATTCAGAACCAGCGTTGAAACCTAACCAACCGATCCATAGTAATGATGCACCTACATAGGTTAAACCTAAGTTATGTGGAGCCATTGCTACACGACCTAAGTCATGACGCTTACCTAGGATAAAGGCAGCAGTTAAACCACATACAGCAGCATTTACGTGAACTACAGTGCCACCAGCGAAGTCATAAGATTGGAAGGTTGAGTCAATGAAACCACCACCCCATACTTGGTGAGCTAAAGGTGCATAGGATAGAACAATCCAAATACCTACACCAATTAGAACAGCTGAGAACTTAACACGCTCTACAGTAGCACCAACTATCAAGCAAGCTGAAATTGCGCAGAAAGCACCTTGGAAGATAACCCAGGTGTACTCTGATAGACTGCCTGAAATAGAATTTAAATCGATACCTGATAAGAACATGGTACCAAAGCCACCGAAGAAGTCACCTAAAACACCATCGGTTGGACCAAATGCAAAGCTGTAACCTACAATCACCCAAAGAACGATTGCCATACAGAATACAGCTAAACATTGCTCAATAGTGGACAACACGTTTTTGCTTCTTGTTAAACCACCATAGAACAAACCAATACCAGGAATTGACATTAGTAAAACTAACATCGCACACATTAAAATAAAGCCGTTATCTACTTTATCTAAAGTAGCCTCACCGTCTGCAAATACTGCAGGAGCAAAAGCTAGTAAAGATGCTAGTAGTGCACTTTTAGTAACTCTCATAAACAATCTCCTAAATTCAAGCCATCATTGACTTTAGTTACAAGATACGACCACTAAATGCTTGGTTCAATAACTAGCACTTTTAAAGTGCACTAAAACTTACCATTTTAAGAATTTGCACCTTTATAATTCACCTGTTTCCCTATAAAGATGCACGATTATGAGTCAACTGAAGGTTTTTCTTAAGTTTTCTAAACTAAAAATTGCTTAAAAATTGAGTGGTTAGAATACAAATGTGTTAAAAGTTTAGACTACTTTAACTTTAGGAAGGCATAAAAAAGCCAGGCATAAGCCTGGCAAACATATAACAAAGATTATTAAGCAAAAGGATTTTCTGAAGGATATAAAACACCTTTAGGTTGGTTGTAGTTGATGGTCTCTATACCTAACATTCTAAAGATATCAAATAGAGCCTTACCTACATGGCAGAAAGCTACTGCACCGTGGTGTGGATAACGCTTCTCTACTAGTACATGACGGTAGAAACGCCCCATCTGTGGGATAGCAAAGATACCAATACCACCAAAAGATCTTGTACCAACTGGTAATACCTCACCTTCAGCTACATAAGCTTGAAGCTTAGTATCAGGTGTAGTTTGTAATCTAAAGAAGGTAATTGGACCTGCAGTTAAATCACCTTCTAAGGTGCCACGAGTAAAATCAGGCTCAGATCCTACAGGCTCTAATAAACGGTGCTGAATGATCTGATAGTTAATCTTACCTAACTTCATGTTGCAGCTTGTGGTATTAGTTAGCTTACATAAAGGTGTATTACCACAGTGGAAGCCCATGAAGGTATCTGTTAACTGATACTGATTAAACTTAGGTTTGATATCTTCCTCAAAGAGATCTTTTGGTACTGAGTTGTTGATATCAAGTAAGGTTACAGCATCCTCAGTTACGCAAGCACCGATATACTCAGATAATGCACCAAAGATATCTACCTCACAAGCTACAGGCATACCACGGCTTGCTAAACGTGAGTTTACATAGCAAGGCTCAAAACCAAATTCCTCAGGGAAAGCAGGCCAGCACTTGTCAGCAAATACTACATACTTACGGCTACCCTTGTGTTGCTCTGCCCAATCAGTTAAGGTTAATTCAAACTGAGCCATACGCTCTAGCATATCAGGATAGGTGTTACCTGCACCTAATTCCTCTGCCATATCCTTTGCAATCTCCTTAATGCGAGGATCGCCTGCGTGTTTACGATAAGCAACTAATAAATCTAATTCTGAATTTTCCTCAATCTCAACGCCTATATCATATAAGCCCTTAATAGGTGCGTTACATGCAAAGAAGTCCTGTGGACGAGGTCCGAAAGTAATAATCTTTAAAGAAGCTAAACCAATTAAGGTACGAGCTACAGGTAAGAAGTCTTTTACCATTACAGCGATATCGTCAGCTGTACCTACAGGATACTCAGGGATAAAGCCCTTTAGTTTACGTAAGCCTAAATTGTAAGAGCAATTTAACATACCGCAGTAAGCGTCACCACGACCATCTACAAGATCATTACCGCTCTCCTCTGCAGCTGCTACGAACATACAAGGACCATCAAAGAATTTCTTGATAAGAGTTTCAGGAGTTTCAGGACCGAAGTTACCTAAAAATACCACTAAAGCATTGCAGCCTGCTTTGTTAGCTTCCTCGACTGCCTTTTGAGCATCAATTTCATTTTCTACAGTAACTTTAATCTCATTTACTGCAATACCAATTTTTTGGCAAGCAGCTACTACTGCAGCACGTCTACGCTCTGAAAGTGAACGAATAAAACAGTCTCTTGAAACGGCGATAACACCAAGATTAACTGTAGGGATATTAGGTAGCATCGTATTCTCCTTATTAAAAACTTTTAATTATTCTTTAGTTATATTTATAGAACAAAGGATCTCTAATTGCAATTAAAACGTAAACGTTTACGTAAATTTTTCACTGTTATTGCAATCAAGATCACAAATTACTATTCCTTATTTTATAAGCAATCTTTTTATTTATTGAATTTTAACGAATTTACGAAAAGCAAAAAATCGCAATATTTTTCAGAGTAAAGAAAGACTGCAAAAATAGGTATTTATACTTTAAATTGAGAATTGAGGATTTAATAAAAGGATGGATGTAGCTATATAGCAAAGAGCAGTATACACTGCTCTTTACCTAAAATGTTGATTAGAATTGTGAAACGTTGGTCTTATCGACTAACTTAGGTTCTAACAGATAAGATTGCATATCAGCTGCACCATTGTTGTAGGTAAAGGTGTCATTTACTTTAACTTCCTTACCTTGACTTATTGACTTAATCATATCTACAACAACATCTGATAAAGCTTCAGGTGACTTATAAATGGTCATAGCTTGATATCCACTTTTTACATTAGCAATTGCATCAGCTGTTGCATCCTGACCTGTAATTACAGGAATATTTGAAGGTGTATAACCATGACGTTTTAAAGTAAAGATCACACCAGAACTGACGACATCAGATGGACATAAAATAGCATCTAGCTTTTTACCGTTAGGTCCATAACCTTGAGATTCAACCAAGTTTTCCATACGTTTTAAAGCAACATCGGTACTCCAACCTTCAGTGTCAGTCTCTTCAGGTTTTATTTGACCTGATGGAACGGTTAGAATACCCATCTTTATATATGGATAAAGAATGGACATCGCTCCTTCATAGAAAAACTTAGCGTTATTGTCATCTAAAGAGCCGTAGAAGATCTCAATATTTTTATGATTACCAGAATCGAGATTTAACTTTTTCTTGATGTACTGACCTTGAATAACTCCAACTTCAAAGTTGTCAAAGGTTGCATAATAAGAGATTGCATCAGTATTCAAAATTAAACGGTCATAACTAATTACAGGGATCTTCTGCTGATGGGTTTTATTTAAACTATCTGACAATCCAGTACAATCGATTGCACCTACCACCATTAAATCAACTTTAGCGTCAGTCATTCTTTTAATTTGGCGATTTTGAAGTTTGGTATCATTATCACCACCGTAGAATAACTCTACATTAAAGCCATTTGCTTGTAATTTTTTCTCTAAAGCAAAACCATCCTTATACCATCTATCCTCTAACTGCGTAGGCATTGCAAGACCTACTGTATATGCTTGAGCGGTTAAAGCGATACTGCCAAAACATAGAGCAAAAGTTTTGAGTAATAAACTGTGTTTCATGTTTAGTATGACCTATGCTGTTTAATCGAAAACGTTAACGAGACTATTATCGGCTATTTTAACACTTTGTTTAATTAAAACTTGCATAAAGATCTAATTTTGAGTATTAAAATTAATTTGTTTTAAAATAAATGATAACTTAAGGAATTACTTAGCTTTATTGATAGGCAAAAAGCTCATGGAATTTAAAAGAGAAACCTACCTAAATCTGCTAGTAAGCCATAAAAATAATGGTCTAGTTAAAATCTTAACTGGAGTTAAAGGTGTGGGTAAGCGCTATCTTCTAAATACTCTTTTTAAAACTCACCTTTTAAAATTAGGTGTTCCTTTAGATCATATCCTCTTTATTGATCTTGAAGATCCTGTAAACGATAAACTTAAAGAT
>JAEWPL010000227.1 GCA_023460615.1 Pseudomonadota bacterium
GTCATGATGGACGTGGGGCACAATGGTGTGGGGTTCATCACCTATTATTTAATACCCCTTTTGTCATTTCACGACGTGTACCTAAAGCTGTTAGAAACAGCTTAGTTAACAGATATATCTATTCAAAGGTTGCAAAGTTAGTTCCTATCTCAAATTGCATCAGCAGAGCATTAGTTGAAAGTATAGGTAAGGCTGTAGACATAAAAAGTAAATCTACAACTATTTATGATGCCTTTGAAACAGTAGAAGTAAATAGCAACAACGTGCAGAAAATTAAAGCTCAATACCAAGGTAAGACGATTATTGGTCATATTGGTGCTTATGTTGATAGACATAAAGGTCAAAGTGTTTTAATTGAAGCTAGTAAAAAATTCTTAGAAAAACATCCAGATACCGTCTTTCTATTTTTAGGTGCAGGTGATGATCTTGAGATGTTTAAAACACAAGCTAATGATGAAAGATTCCAATTCCTAGGCTTCAAAAAGAATGTTGTAGAATACATTGAAGCTTTTGATCTCTTTGCTTTCCCTTCAAGAAACGAAGGTTTAGGCTCCACTTTATTAGATGTTATGGATCATAACATTCCTATTGTTGCTTCAAATGTAGATGGAATTCCTGAAATAGTAATCCATGAGAAAACAGGTTTATTGTTTGAAAATGGTAATGCTGACGACTTATACAATAAGTTAGAGCTAATATCTCAAGATAAACAATTACAACAAACTTGTATCAATAATGCTAAAGCGCAGCTTGATAACTTTACAGCTGAGCATATGACTCAATCCTATAAAGCTATATACAAAGAAATTTTAAAAGAGAAGTAATCAATAGAATTGTTAGAACAGCTTAAGGCAGTTCTAATTTTAAGTTAAGCTTTGCTTTAGCAAAGCTTACAAAGTAAAGAAACTAAATTACCTTAGCATAATAATCATCACAGCTTATTGGTTTGCTGTAATAGTAACCTTGGATCTCATCACAACCTAATTCTTTTAGAATATCGTTTTGGATCTTCTGCTCAACACCTTCAGCGGTAGTTTGAATACCAAGTTTCTTACACATAGTGATTAAGACACTTAAGATGGTGGTTAATTTATAGTTATCTTTATTTCCAAGATTATCAATTAACTTCTTATCAAATTTAACTTCATTAACTGACAAATCAGCTAGAGTATAGATGTTAGCATGAGCAGTACCAAAATCGTCAATGGAGATCTTAAAGCCTTCAGCTTGTAAGAATTTAGTTACCGCAACTAATTCTTGATGTCTTTGAGTGCTAGTATGCTCTGATACTTCAAGTGGAATTAAATCATAACTTAAATGATAATGATCCATGATCTGCTTTAGCTTTGAGCTAAACTCAGGACGCACGATAGTGTGTCTTGAGAAGTTGCAAGATACAGGTAAGATTTTCTTGCCTTGATCAAGCTGCTGACGCATCTTTTTACAAATTGCATCGAACACATGATAATCAATTAAGTGGGTATAGTGAGCTGATTCAAGTGCTGGGATAAAATCGTCAGGTGGAACTGTAGCTCCATTGATCACTAATCTTACTAAAGCCTCAGCTCCTGCAATTTGAGCTTGTTCACCTTGTATTGCATATTTTGGTTGATAAAGAATTCTAAAAGCACCATTATCAACTAATTCTTTAATTCTGTCAGGCTCAATGATATTAAGTAGAGAATCATTCTGTGAACGATAGCGAGGATCTTCAACCTTGATTTCGGCACTACCTAAGTTTCTATAGAACTTCTTTTTCTCTGCATACATATCTGTTTCAGCATTATTGATTGCTTTTTGGATATTGATACCAAACTTAGTCCAATAAGAGCCTACTGAAACACTAAAGCCTTTATCTGAAGACATGAAGGCTTTAATCATGTCTGATAACATCAAGAAATCGTGCTCTTTGATGTTGGTAATAAGACCTAAGAACTCATCACCACCAATTCTGTAAATGTAAGGGCTATTGTGTAATAGCTGCTTTAATAGAGAAGCTGTCTTTAAAAGAATGGTGTCACCATTCTTTAATCCAAGATTTGAGTTAATCTGCTTTAAGCCATTTACATTTAAAAAGATGATACCAATGTCTGAGTTTACAGAAAGGATATTTACATCATTTAAAAGTGACTGACGATTCTTTAAATTAGTTAAAGTATCCTGATTTGAGATCATAGTAAGTTCACTGTGCATCTTACGGTGAGATAGGGCACTTGAGAACAGATTACCTAAGATCTGCAAAGAGCTTTGATATTTTGACAATCTATCAAGATTTGGATTGTACAAGAAGATACAACCTATAAAGATATCGTCATTAAACAAAGGTAGTGAGAATAACTTATGTTTATCGTCAGTATCATAAATGCAAGGAAGCATTTGAGTGATGGATTTATCAAGCAGCTGCTCAGAGATCTCCTCAAAGGTTGCTACCATTCTAAACTTTGGGTTAGCCCAAAGTTGGGAACGCCTAAAGTTAGAGGCTTGGCTTTTTGGAGTAGCATCAGTTACATCTTCTTCTAAATCTAAAAATGAATGCTTGTGCTCATCTTTCTTGTATTCATAAAGAGCACAGAAACTTGCATCTGTATCTAAACCAAAACACTCAAGATAACGATAAACTTGAATATCAGGATTCTTAATGTTTTGAATATAAATTCTTGTATAAGGTTCAATGATTTCATCAATATTAAATACAGGTTTTCCTGTAAGTCTATCCTGATATAGTTCATTATTCTTTTGAATAGCAATATTGATGTTATAGGTGCAATCATACAAATTTATTGTACGAGATTTAATGGTGTACTGATCTTTTAATTTTGTTTCTACTAAACTTGTAACATAGAAACTTTTATCAATAGCATGATTTGCATTACATTCAGCACACTGTTTATTGCAGCCTTTAATTAAAGAATGGCAGGTACCTACAAAGGCTCCTGTAAGGCCTAACGCATCACTTAAAGGCTTATTTAAATAAACGATGTTTTTAGAAATAGAATCTGTAATAAAGACATATTCTTGGATATTATCAAGCAAAATATCAGCAATTTCGCTGATATCAAAAGAGCTAGAGGAGTTGTAGACAATTTCATCTAAATTGTCAAAATCAACATTTGATTGGATTTCACCATCTATAAACGATTCAGATAGTACATCTGCTGTAGTCGATTCATTTATAGTATTCTTCATATACCTTATCTAGCCTTATATGCTTTAAATCATTCAGTAAATTTGCTTTAACCAATATTTAAATACCCATAAATCAGTACAATTCTATTGATAAAAATCAAATTAAAATCAATAATTTATAATTAAATATCAGTAAGTTAAGCAATTTAAGTTTAGCTTAATATTACCAATTTTAGTAGATCAAACTAGATAATTCTTTGATGTGAGCCCAATTTATTGTATGTATTACTAAAATTGCACTCATTTTGTGAAGAATACCAAAGGTTTTATTGCATTCTCTCAATAAATTTATACATGCTTATACAGTAAGTAATACTTTTAAAGACAAACCCTAAGAAGCAAAAAGAGTCTTTAAAGTACCTGCCGTTAAATTTCTTTTAGCTAATATTCTTTTAATTACCTCCAAAACTAACTTAACTTGAAACTTAAGGAAAACATCCAAGCAAAAAAAATATCACACCATAAACAATATTTCTCCTTTACACGCTCTAGTTTGTATAAAATACACCTATTGAAAGACTATCTCAGCACTCAAGTCTAAGATAGGCTTACTAACTCAGTTTATTATCAAATTTCAAGCAATTTAACTTTGCATTGCATAAAGTAAAAAAACTCAAATCGGAGTCACAGGTGTTTAACTTTGATAAGAATAATGACAATATAGCTTTAATCACTGAAAATAGTACTTTAAGCTACCAAGACTTACAGAGGCTTTGTGATGAGTTTATCTCACAGATTAACAACCGTTGTCTTATTTTTATCTTATGCAAAAATTCTGTACCTTCAGTTACTGGATATGTTGCAGCAATTCAAAACAGAGTAGTACCACTTCTTTTAGCTGCTGATTCTGACAAATCCTTAGTTTGTAATCTAATTTCTAAATATCATCCTGACTACTTATGGCTTCCAAAGACTAGAGTTCAAGATTTTGAAGGGGAGACTATATACAGTTTAGATGACTATGTATTAGTAAAAACACAGTATGAAAAGGACTACACCTTATTTTCCGATCTAGCTTTATTGCTATCAACCTCAGGTACTACAGGATCTCCTAAACTTGTTCGATTAAGCTATAAGAACTTACTTTCAAATACCAAGTCTATTTGTGAGTATCTACTAATAAGTAGTGATAGCCGTGCTATCACTACTTTACCTATGAATTATTCTTTTGGTTTATCTATCCTTAATACTCATTTGCATAAACAAGGTAGCATCATCTTAAATGAGCATACAGTGATACAACGTGAGTTTTGGTCTATGCTTGAAAAGTATGAAGCTACGACCTTTTCAGGTGTACCTTATACTTTTGAAATTCTCGACAAATTAAGATTCTATAAAAAAGAACTTCCTAAATTAAAAGTAATTACACAAGCAGGTGGCAAGCTATCTGCTACCTTACAAGAGAAGATGGCTGATTACTGTTTTAAGCACCACATTAAATTCTTTGTAATGTATGGTCAATCAGAAGCCACTGCAAGAATGGGATATTTACCATATTACCTTGCAAAAGAAAAACTCAACTATATTGGTTTTGCTATCCCGAATGGAAAGTTCTCACTTATAGATGATGAAGGTTTAATTATTACTACACCTAATACTAAAGGTGAGCTTGTATATGAAGGTGATAATGTAAGCTTAGGTTATGCTACAGAAATTTACGATCTTGATAAAGAAGATGAGAACAAAGGAAAACTTAAAACTGGTGATATAGCCATCTTTGATGAAGATCATTTATTTAAAATCATTGGTCGTAAAAGTAGATTCCTAAAAATCTATGGTAATAGAGTAGGTCTTGATGAAATACAGAGACTGTTACAAGAGAAATTTATAACTTTAGATTGTGCCTGTGTAGGATCTGACGATCATCTAGTAGCATTTATTACCAATGAAACATTACTTCAAAACGTAAAGGAATATCTTGCTGAAACTACCAAACTTAATCCAAAAGCATTTGAAGTACGCTATATAAAAGCATTGCCTAGAAATACCTCAGGCAAAATACAATATAAAGTTCTAAATGATCTTATAAAATCTGAGTAAATTTTTAAAGCCACTTAAAACAGCAAGTGTTTTCTTTAAAACCTAATCTAAATTACATCTGTTTTAGTTAATTGAGACTGATAATATCGATATTAAGCAAAAATTCGTATCGCTAATAAAAAAATGGCAAAAATTTTGGAGTAGAGTAAACTTTACACCTTTCGAAAGTTAAAAATGGTCTTAAAAATACTTTTATAAATCAAAGTGTTAAAACGCAAGTTACAACTTCGCATAATTTACATTATGTTATATTACATCTATACTACATTTAAATTTTTAACTTACTTTTTAAGATTTATTTAAAGTAAGTTAATTACTACAAATCAATTTATCATCTTGATTTATAACGTTTTGATATATTTATACTTTCTTTTACCATCTCAAATTTAATTTAATTTTTACAAAAAATTGAGTATACTTACAATTAAAAATGCGCTTTGGTGGTTGTTATGAAAAATTATGAATTACTTGTAAGAAAATTACTAACACTTGAAAATGAAAATCAATGTGTTGAATTTAAGCATGATAATTATGATCCTGAAATGATTGGTAAAGATATATGTGCTCTTTCTAATAGTGCAAAACTATATGGATTTAATAACGCATATATGATTTGGGGCATTGAAGATTCCACTCATAATATAGTTGGAACTACAAGAAATTTATTTTCCATAAAAATAGGAAATCAAGAATTAGAAAATTGGCTTAGGGGGCACCTATCAACAAATATTAACTTTTCGTTCCATTCAACAACAATTGATGGATATAATATAGGTATATTAGTAATAGAACCTATTTTGACTGTAGTAGGAACTTTCAAAAAGACAGCTTATATTCGAGTTGGAAGTTATACAAAAAAATTGTCTGATCATCCAAATTTGGAATCAAATTTGTGGTCAATTCTAAAACAACAAAGCTTTGAATCTCAAATTGCCCTTGCGGAT
>JAEWPL010000228.1 GCA_023460615.1 Pseudomonadota bacterium
CCTTCAAAGACATCAAGCCAAACCTTAACATCAGGGCGCTTTTCTAAAAATTCTGATAAAGCTTCATTGTCTACGACATTACCACGGGAAGCATTGATAAAGATGGCGTTTGGTTTTAGTTTTAATAGTTTTTGCTCATCAATTAAGTGTAAGGTTTTATATTCACCATCTTTAATTAAAGGAACATGTAAAGTAACGATATCACAAGCTAGTGCTTCATCTAAAGTTGCGTTGCAAGTTTTATCGCCTGCTTTAAAACGAGGGGGATCGTTTTTTACAATGGTCAAACCTAGTGCTTTTGCCTTGTTATAAACTTGGCTACCTACAAATCCACAACCTACAATACCAATACTCTTACCTTCAAAGGACAAATTGTATTTTTCAGCTAAAACCAAAAGTACACTTAGGATGTAGTCACCTACACTCTCGCAATTAGAGCCTTGTGCATTTGAATAAGCAATACCTTTTTTATCAAGTAAAGCTGTATCCATATGATCCATGCCCGCTGTTGCAGTACCTACAAACTTTAATTTATTTGCTTTACTCAAAAGATCTTCATTTACTTTTGTAATTGAGCGGATAATTAACACATCTACATCCACAAGATCGTCTGCATTGATTTGACGCCCATTTTTAAGCGCAACTTCTCCATACTGAGAAAATACTTCAATACTATTTGGAAGAGCGATATCACATAAGAATTTCATAATCGTGCCTTTAAGCAATCTGCAACAAATTTTTAATTATTTTCAAGATAATAAGATATAATATCAACACAATTTTAGGAGATGTTTATGTCTAATTCAATTACTGTTGATTATCAAACTCATGGTACTAAAGCATTACTTTTAGGATCTGGCGAGCTTGGAAAGGAAGTTGCCATTGAACTTTTAAGATATGGTATCGAGGTTACCGCTTGTGATCGCTATGACAATGCACCAGCTATGCAGGTTGCACAACATAAAGCAATCATCAACATGCGTGATGCACAGGAATTAGAAAATCTTATTGTATCTTTACACCCTGATTACATCATTCCTGAAATTGAAGCTATTTCAACAGAAACCCTAGTAGCACTTGAGGAAAAAGGCTACAACGTAGTGCCATCAGCACATGCTGCTAATATCACTATGAACCGTGAAGCTATCAGAACTCTAGCTGCTGAAGAATTATCACTACCTACCTCAGCTTATTTCTTTGCCTCAACCATTGAAGAGATTAAAGAGAATATCCATAAGATTGGTTTCCCTTGCATCATGAAACCAATTATGAGCTCCTCAGGTAAAGGACAGAGCGTATTAAAATCTGAGGCTGATATTGAAAATGCTTTTGCTGAGGCTTGTGAGCACGGTAGAGGTGGTATCAAGCGCGTTATCGTTGAAGGTTTTGTTCAATTTGATAAAGAAATTACTCTACTTACAGTAAATGCAGTAGATGGTATTCACTTCTGTGAAGCTGTAGGTCACCATCAAGTAAATGGCGATTATCACGAGTCCTGGCAGCCTGAAGAATTATCAGAAGAAGTACTTTTAGAGTCAAAGCGTATTGCTTCATCTGTAGTAAGTGCGCTAGGTGGCTATGGCTTATTTGGTGTAGAACTATTTATCTGTGGCAATAAAGTTATCTTCAGTGAGTTATCCCCAAGACCACACGATACTGGTATGGTTACTATGATTTCCCAAGATTTATCAGAGTTTGCCCTACACGTACGTGCCCTTCTAGGTTTACCTATTGGTAAGATTTCCTTTAACGGTCCATCAGCATCAGCAGCGCTACTTGGCGAAGGTAAAGGTACAAACTTCATCTTCAAGGATTTAGACAAAGCTCTTGCAGTTGCTCCATCTAGCCAAGTTAGAATTTTTGGTAAACCAGATATCGACGGCGAAAGACGCTTAGGTGTATGTCTTGCCCGTGGTAAGTCTGTAACTGAAGCTGTTGAGAACGTTAAAAAGATGCGTTCTTTAATCAATATCGATATTGAATAATACTTAAAGGTACACTCTCATGATGTCATTAAAAAATTACTTAAACATGGATGTTTACATGCTATTATCTGCTGTAAATATGCAATTAAGAGACGAATTTGAGAGTGTCACATCCTTGTGCTCTTACCACGAAATTGATGAAGCTAAGCTTAAAGAGAGACTACAAGAAGCTGGCTTCACCTACGTAGCAGAGCAAAACCAATTTAAATAGCATGCTACCTAAAATTGATGGGCAATATTTATTTGTCTTGCCACTTCCTCTTGTAAGCCCAACCGATCCTAAAGCAACTTTATTTGGTATTGTCTATGCCTATACTGATGCTGCTTTTAACCTCATAGGTAAAAAAGAACTACTTATTTGTAAAGGCTTAGCTTACAAGTTACCATCTCCAAGTTATCTTTTTGCTCAAGGCATCAATCCAGATTTAATTGCTAATGGTGTAAGTGAAGTTGAGTTTTTAAATAGACTTCAAAAGATCCTACAAGCTCCAAATCTCGACATTTTTACTTGGTCACTACATAACCTAAAAATCGTCGATAAGATGTGCGTAAGAAACTTAGAAACAGATCTTTTAGGTAAAGTAAATTCTCTTATTGATGTAAATAAGATTTTAAAGCTTGACCAATACCTAAATACAGGAGATGTTCCTAATACAGATGCACTATATAAATGCGCAAAATTATTAGGATTTAAACAAAGCTCAAAGCATACTGATCTGTTGTTTAAATTAGATGCTCTAATCTATTTAGTAAAGCATTTAAATACTAATGCTCAAGCTTTATTAAACTTCTCTTTAAAGGGCAAGCAATTTAAGATTGAAACCATTAAAAATGCCCTATTAAAAGGGCAAACCTTACTTGATTTCAATACCTCAACTCATGAGATTAACTTATTAAAACCACTTTCCTTTGATGAGGCAAAACAAAGACTAGAAGCTTTAGTTTATGACAATAATGGTATTACCCGTCAATTTATCTATTTAAGTCAATTTCCTCTGTTATCTCCTGCAACAGTGTTAACTCCTACAAGACAAGAGCTTACAAAGATCTCCTTAAATAACGTAAATAAAGCTTTAGCTGAAACTAATTTAAATAGTCTTAAACTTGATTTAAATACGCTAAGTGTTTTTGAAAAGTTTTATGCTAATTTAAATAAGGATGACAAGGCTTATTGTAGTCAGTGGGCATCTTCCCCTAAAAACGCCCTTGAGCCACCAGCATTATCCTGCTCAAAAGAATTTAGACAGTTAGTATTCTTACTTCGTGGTAATAATTTTGCTGGCACTTTAATAGACAATGAGCTTCAGTATTACTACAGAATGTGTCAAAGCCTTTTAATGCCACAGTTAAAAGTGTACGCTAAAGAGCTTAAATTGCTAGTAAATCAAGTAGACGAGAATAATCAAGAGCAAGTAATGTTACTTGCAACTATAGAGCGCTATTTAAGCACTTTATAGTAAGCTTTGGAGTGTTGCTCCAAAGCTTTATGATCACTTCTTAGTAGACTTTTTGGTTGTAGTCTTTTTTGTGGTGGTCTTTTTAGCAGTAGTCTTTTTAGCTACAGTTTTCTTAGTAGCGGTCTTTTTAGTGGTAGCTTTAGAGGCTTTCTTTTCACCTTCTTGAACTTCCCACTGCTTAGCTTCCTCATTATAGAAAGCTACAAAGGAAGTTGGCTTACCGTCTTTTACAGAGATAATATACTGCTTTTTAGACTTACGAGAGAATCTTACCTCAGTTTCATTGCCTTCATCATCGTAAGCAGGAGCATCTGCTAGGTAATAGAACTTAGGTGAGATCTTATCGCGATACTTTTGAAGCTCAATAACCTTAGGAGGTCTAGTTTCACGAACTTTAGGGAAGTTGTGAGCTGCAAGGAAGATACCTGCTGCACCATCTCTTAATACATAGTGAGCACCTTCTGCTTTACATGGAAGATCAGGTAAATCTACCGCATCCTCACGTGGTGGTGCAATTTCACCATTCTTTAAGATCTTACGGGTGTTACCACACTCTTTGTTAGTACATTGCATGTACTTACCAAAGCGACCATCTTTTTCAATCATGGTGTGACCACACTTCTCACACTCAATCTCACGTCCCTTTTCAATCTCGGAGTCAAACTTACCGGTCTCTAGAAGATAACCTTTACAGTTTGGGGTAGAGCAAAGATGTAACTTGTGAGTCTCATCGATGATGTAGGTATCCATCACACTATGACAAATTGGGCAACGAGCTCTTGAACGTAAGATAGCTGCCTCATCCTCATCTGACAATTTATGAGCACTGATAGCAGCTAAATCAATAGGTCTTAAGTTTAAGGTCTTCTTGCATCTATCGGTGGCTTTAACATCCTTGTCATAATAGCCTAAGCAGGACAAGAACATACCAGTCTTACCAGATTGTACAGCCATGTGGTATTTACCACACTCAGGACAAGTAAACTCTTTAATCTCAAGAGGGCTATTCTCTGGCATACCGCCTTCTGTGGCAGGAAGAGTTGCGTGATTTAACTCAACTTCAAAGCCTTTATAGAAATTGTCTAAACTTTCAATCCAGTCTTTTTTACCACAAGCAATTTCATCAAGCTCATCTTCCATGGAAGCGGTAAAGTTCTTATCCATCAAATCTTTAAAGCTAAAGCGTAAACGGTCAGTCACAATCTCGCC
>JAEWPL010000229.1 GCA_023460615.1 Pseudomonadota bacterium
AATTAGAGACTTAACTTGATAAAATCAATGCTATATATGTTGTAAGAAAGGATTTTAAAACTACCTCAATGCAAGCTGTATTCATTAAAAGAGCGATCACCTTACTTTTAGAAAATGCTCTTAAAACTGGAAAATGTATCTTTTTAACTGGCCCTTTAGGTGCAGGTAAAACCTGCCTCTTAAAAACACTGTATCCAACTGACAAGCTCCTTAATTTAGACTGTTGTTTTGTAAGATTAGATGCTTTTGATAGTACAGAGGATTTGTTAAGTAAGTATCAAGGATCTTTTGTAATCGATGAGCTACAAAAGTCGTTACCTGTTTTAAATAAGCTTAAAGAAAAATATAAAAAAGAGCGTCAAAGTATCGTTTTTGTAAGCTCTAATACCTGTATCTTTGAAGATAGTGAAAATAAGTACTTATTGCCAGAGTATATTCATTTAGAACTTTCAGGTTTATCTTTAAGAGAAGTCTTTAAAGTTTCATTTAAAAGTCCTTTTTTGCCAACAGCTGATTATCTATCATCACGAGAGCAAGCTCTAATCTCTTATGAGAATGTATGGTGGCATATTTTTAAAGGAAGTAATCCTGCTTTATACCAAGGTAATAATTTAGATGATAGTAAGGTGCAAGAGTACTACAGTGAGTATTTTGCGCATTTTACGGAAAGTCTTTTTAGCGTACATCGTGATTGTATAAAATTTGCTAATTTTGTAGCTGTAGTGGCTTCATGCACTAATTGTAAAGTGAATTTAAGTAGGATTTCTCGTGAGGCTGAAATTAGCCTTGAAAAGGTAAAAAAATGGTTGTCTTTACTTTTGCATACAGGTGTAATCTACTTTGTAAAACCGTATGGCTACAAAAAGCAAAAAAGAGCAAGCTGTAAAGTCTATTTAAGAGATACAGGACTTGCTTGCTATGCAACACAACATATTACTTGTGATACAACAAAACTAAGTGTGTATGCATCAAATTTGTTTAAAACGTTTGTCGTAAATGAGATGATTAAGTCTTATGTCAATGCAGGTGAAAGTTTTGAAGATACTTTGTTCTATTATCCTGTGGAAGAGAGCTTAATTGATGTTGTGCTACAAAAGGATAATACAGTCTATCCTGTAGCTATCCACAAAACTAAGCTAATTCCAAAAGAGCTGATAACAGAATTTAATCACTTTAAAGGTGATAAGAAGATGAAGCTAAAAAGAGGTTTTGGAGTGGTGTTGTGCTTAACAGAGCAGAAGACATATCTTAAAGATAACTTAGTAGCTCTACCTATAAGTTATATCTAATCTTTATCTAAGATCATTTTGAGATGATCTTAGATAAGACAAACAAGTTTAGCGAGGTAAAATGAATCTACTACCATCTTTGTTTTGACGGAAGAGTACAGCCACTCTGCCAACTAGTGATACTAATTGAGCATTAACTTTATCTGCAGCCATTTGAGCTTGCTCTTTACGATCATCACCTGCATTTACTTTAATCTTAATTAGCTCATGATGCTCAATAGAGCTATCAATTTCTTTAATGACAGAATCTGAAAGACCGTCATTGCCAAGTAACACAACTGGCTTTAAAGAATGGGCTTGAGCCTTTAAGAATTTAAGCTGATGTGTATTCAATGACATAATAAACCTTTAATTTAGAAAAATAATTGCATTTGTGGAGTTTGCGTAAACATTTGTTTAGCAAAATCGTTTACAAATTGTATAATATTATCGGATTATTTTAAATAAAAAACGTAATTTAAGTAGGATCAATTTAATGCCAGCAAAGAAAAGAACTGCCAGCCAAACTAGATGGTTACAGGAGCACTTTTCCGATCCATATGTAAAGCAAGCCCATAAGCTAGGTTTGCGTTCAAGAGCTTCCTTTAAACTTGAAGAGCTTCAAAAACGAGATCATCTCATTAAGCATGGTAATATCGTTGTAGACTTAGGCGCAGCCCCAGGTGGATGGTCTGAGTATGCTATCAAGTGTATAGGTGAACAAGGTAGAGTAATCGCTTGCGATATTCTCCCTATACGTCCTATTCGCAATGTAGACTTTTTGCAAGGCGATTTTAGGGATGAGCAAGTGTTTAAAAAGCTTTATTCTATGATAGGTGTTGGTGCTAATATCGTGTTATCAGATATGGCTCCTAATATGTCTGGAAATTTAGCTATCGATCAACCTCGTGCTATGCTCCTATCTGAGCTTGCCTTAGATATGGCTCGTCGTGTATTACGAGTAGGTGGTAGCTTCGTGGTTAAAGTATTCCAAGGTGTAGGCTCTCAAGAATATTTAAAAGAGTTACATCAAGACTTCACTACGGTGAAGGTAAGAAAACCTGATGCCTCAAGAGACAGATCACGCGAGGTATATATGGTAGCCACCGGCTTTAAAGGTCATCCTTTAAACGGTATTGCCCCAGGTGACGAGTTTTTAGATGAAGACTCTTCAGTATCAACTGAAGAATAGATAAGTGAGATTATATGGCAAAAAATTTAATTCTATGGCTTGTAATCGCAGTGATTTTAATGACTCTGTTTGAGTCATTTACCTCCTCTGATTCCCAAGGCAGAATGGAAGATTACACCACCTTTGTAAGGGAAGTGCAATCTGATCAAGTACAAGAAGTTGTATTTGATGGCAAGGTTATCAATGGACTTAAAAAGTCTGGTGAGCGCTTTGTAACCGTAATGCCACTTGCAGATACAGCTATCATTGATACTTTACTTACTCACAATGTAAGAGCTTCAGGTACAAAACCTGAGGAGCCTAGCACTTTATTGTCAATTCTAGTGTCCTGGTTCCCAATGCTATTACTGATTGCTATTTGGTTATTTTACATGCGCCAAATGCAAGGTGGTGGTAAAGGTAATCCTTTATCTTTTGGTAAATCTAAAGCTAAGTTATTGTCTGAAAACCAAATTAAAACCACTTTTGCTGATGTAGCAGGTTGCGATGAGGCTAAAGAGGATGTAGTAGAGCTTGTAGATTTCTTAAAAGATCCTACAAAGTATTCTAAACTTGGTGGTCGTATTCCTCGCGGTGTGTTAATGGTAGGTCCTCCAGGTACTGGTAAAACCTTACTTGCCCGTGCTATCGCAGGTGAAGCTAAGGTACCATTCTTCTCCATCTCAGGTTCTGATTTCGTGGAGATGTTCGTAGGTGTAGGTGCTTCTCGTGTTCGTGATATGTTCGCACAAGCTAAGAAGAATGCCCCTTGCATTATCTTTATCGACGAAATCGATGCTGTAGGTAGAAAACGTGGTATCGGTATGGGCGGCGGTCATGATGAGCGCGAGCAAACCTTAAACCAATTACTAGTTGAGATGGACGGTTTTGAAGGTTTTGAAGCTGTGATTGTAATTGCTGCAACTAATAGACCTGATGTACTAGATCCTGCTCTTTTAAGACCAGGTCGTTTTGACCGTCAAGTAGTAGTAGGTTTACCTGATGTTCGTGGTCGTGAGCAGATTTTAAATGTTCATGTTAAAAAGGTGCCACTAGGTAAAGATGTAGATACAGCAACTATTGCTCGTGGTACCCCTGGCTTTTCAGGTGCTGAGCTTGCAAACTTAGTTAACGAAGCGGCTTTAAGTGCAGCAAGACACAATAAGCGTGTTGTTAACATGGAAGAGTTTGAGCAGGCAAAAGATAAGTTACTCATGGGTGCAGAGCGTCGCTCTATGGCTATGAATGAGCATGAGAAAATCAATACTGCTTATCATGAGGCAGGTCATGCTATCGTAGGTAAATTAGTTCCAGAGCACGATCCTGTGTATAAGGTGTCTATCATTCCACGTGGTAGAGCCTTAGGTGTAACTATGTATTTACCTGAGCAAGATAAAGTTTCTCAAAGTAGACAAGGTCTATTGTCTGATATCTCAACTTTATTTGCTGGTCGTATTGCTGAAGAGTTGATGTTTGGTACTGATGCAGTAACCACAGGTGCTTCAAATGATATTGAGCGCGCTACAACTATTGCTCGTAACATGATCACTCGATGGGGCTTCTCAAAGAGATTGCCACCAATGCAATATGAAAAAGACAATGATCAATCTGCTTACTTAGGTGGTGGTACCACTTCAATGGTTTCTATGTCAGATAAGACAGCTTTAATCATTGATGAGGAAGTATCTGAGATTATCAACTCATGTTATAAGAGAGCTCAAGACTTACTTGAGGCTAATAAAGATATTCTTGAGAGCATGAAGGATGCTTTATTAAAGTACGAAACCTTAGATGCTGATCAAATCGACGATTTGATGAATCGTAGGGAAGTGCGTGCTCCATCTTATCCAAAGTCAAATAATGACGAGAATAAAGATAAGAGTGAGGCTAAGAAAGATCCTAGCGCAGAATCTAAAGATAAAGACGAGTCTTTAACTAAAGATGAGAGCGACACCAAAGAAGCAAATCAAAATATCGACGATAATAACAAAGAAGACTAAGTCATAGATCTAAATAAAGACTTCACTTACACTGAAGTCTTTGTTTATAAGGAGCTAACATGAAATTAAGATTACCAAAAGATAAAATCGTTGATTTTTCCTTTACTAAAGTCATGGGTACTATTGCTCTAGAAAAGGATGATCCTCGCAGTATTGATGATCTTGTGATGCTAGCTACTACCTATGTAAAAGCTGGTGCTGAGTTTATAGAAGTTGGAGCAAAGCGTTATGGCTCTATCATTGATGAGACTCGTATCCCATCTGTAGTTGGTGCTATCTTAAATTCTGTAGATGTTCCTGTGGCTTTAAACTCTAATAGTAAAGAAATCATCGAGCAGTGCATTAACGCTGGTGTCTCTATGATTGTAACTACTGACGGTTTATCAAGTGAAGGTGTTTTAGACGTTGTTAAAAACACCGAGGTAGCTGTATGCTTAAGCTATTCACCAAAAGAGAAAATTACTGATGATAAAGATGTCGTATCTTTAGTCTCAGAATTTTTCTATGAGCGAATTGATGCTTGTTTAGATGCAGGCATCTCAAGAAAACAGCTTTTAATTGATCCTTCTGTGGTTAGAGCCCCTATTAGAGCTCGTCTAAAGTTATTAGGTCGTTTAGATTCTTTTAGAAGTTTTGCTCTTCCTATGTGTGTGGCATTACCTCATCAAATTCCACAAGATGATCCTTTCTTAAAAGAGAATAGAACTTTAGCTTTAACAACAGCTATCTTCTGTTCAAGTGCTCAATCAGTGCAGATTATAAGAACTGATGATGTAAGCCAAATTGCTTTGGCAATTGGCTTTTGGCAGATTATGTCTAATAAGACAAAGCCTTATAGATTATCTAAAACTATTATTCGCCGTCTTCGTGATTTACGTGATACTTTGCGTGATATTAAGAGCATCGGCGCAAAACAATAATTTACCCTAAACCTTAAGTGGACAAAGATTAACATGGAAAGAAAGTATTTTGGAACCGATGGCGTGCGTGGTCGTGTCGGTAAGTTTCCTATTACCCCTGATTTTGCAGTTAAGTTAGGCTTAGCAGCAGGTAAAGTACTTGGTAAAAAGTCTGGTGGTAAAGTCATTATTGGTAAAGATACTAGATTGTCAGGATACATGCTAGAGGCTGCCCTAGAGTCAGGCTTTAGCGCAGGTGGTATGTCACCTGTAATGTTAGGTCCTATGCCAACCCCAGCAGTTGCATATTTGACTCGTGCATTCCGTGCTGACTTAGGTGTCGTAATTAGTGC
>JAEWPL010000230.1 GCA_023460615.1 Pseudomonadota bacterium
TGCACGGTTGTTAAGTTCTCTGCTCTGACAGAAAGACTGTATTACCCAAGTCTGAAAATGATGTAAGTTTACAGCATAATGTCATCAGGTAAGAACCTCCTTGGCTTGCCAAGGAGAGTAGTCAGTTCTGATTAGTGTGGGCGCATTATACACTTAATAGTGTTAATTTTTTTAGACAAATTTGATTATGATCTTAATCACAACTACAACCGTTTGAATATTTTTGTTTTTAAAGAATTATAAATTTTTAAGTAATTCAAAAAGTTTTATGTGAAATACTCGACATAAATATTTCTAAAAGGAAGAAAAATTATTTTTGAGAATTTTGAGGTGGGGGGGAAATTTAAAGGAGGGTGCCCCCCTCCTTTTGATTATTCCACTTTCTCGTCAGACTCTTTAGCTAGATGGATAGCATCAACATCTTCAGCTGAAGTTTCTGCATCCTCTGCATGGTGAACCTTACTAAACTGAGAATTGTAAAGTACAGAGTAAGGACCATTTTTAGCAAGTAACTCACTGTGAGAACCTTCTTCAACTACATTACCATCATTGATAACTAAGATCTTATCTGAGTCCATAATGGTAGATAGACGGTGAGCAATCACAATAGTGGTTCTGCCTTCCATTAGCTTATCTAAAGCTTGTTGCACTACTTTCTCAGACTTATTGTCTAAAGCAGAGGTAGCCTCATCTAAGATAACTACAGGAGCATTCTTTAAAATTGCGCGAGCAATAGCAAGTCTTTGCTTTTGACCACCTGATAAAAGTAAACCGCGCTCACCAATCATGGTATCAAGACCTTGAGGTAATTTCTTTACAAATTCATCAAGGTAGGCACTCTTAATTGCAAAGGCAATTTCCTCATCGGTAGCATTTTCCTTACCATATAAAAGATTCTCACGGACTGTTCCATCAAATAAGAAGTTGTCCTGGAATACCATAGCAATCTGCTCTCTTAGTGAGGAAATTGTAAACTCTTTAATATCAGTACCATCAATGGTAATTGAGCCTGAGTCAATCTCATATAGTCGTGGGATTAGAGCTGTTACGGTAGATTTACCACCACCAGAGTTTCCTACTAAAGCAACTTTTGAACCTACAGGAACAGTTAAATTAACCTTATGTAAAACTTCCCTCTGACCATCATAGGAGAAACATACGTCGTTAAACTTAATTTCTTTTTTGATGTCTTTAAGTACTTTAGTACCAGTACCATCATTAGTTTCATATGATGTGGTATCTAAAATCTTATAGATACGCTCTAGAGCAAGCAAAGCTGACTGTAAGGCTACATAATTATTACCAATACTCTTAATTGGAGTATAAAGCATAATTAAAGCAGCTAAGAAAGCTACAAAGGTACCTGAGGTGATTTGACCTGTGGTAATTAAATGTAAGCCATAATAAAGAACGCCTGCAACACCAATTGCAGTAACTAAGTGCATAGCAGGACCTAACCAGTTGGTATTACGGATCATACGCATGGATAAGTGGAAAGCTTCTTCGATGTTTTGAGTAAACTTTGAAAAAATTGCATGCTGCAAATTAAAGGCTTTGATGATCTTAATGCCAGAATAGGTTTCAAAGTAATTAGAATTGATCTTTGAGCTTGCCTTTACAGTAAGTCCCATCAATTTCATCACTTTTTTACGGGCAACCTTCATTGGTAGAATTAAGAATACTAATACACCTAAGGCAATAAAGGACAATTGCCAAGAGTTGTATAACAATACTACGATAAGACCTAATGAAGACCAGAATTTTGATAAAAACAACTTAACGTTGGTAATTAAACCTGTAGTTGCAGTATCAGCATCAGAGCAAAAACGCATTAGCACGATACCAGAGGTGTTCTTATCAAAGAAGGCTGAATCATTATTGATAAGCTTTTTATATAAAGCTAGCTTTAAATTAGTTGCAATGCGGGATCCTACATAGCTGTTTACAATGTTAGAGGTATAGATACAAATACCTTGAACAATGGTAAAACCAATAATGATAAAAGGTACTTTATAGGCAAACTCAGTATCTTTATCAACCATTACATTATCCATAAAAGGCTTTAAGAAAGATGCAACAGCTGCATCTAAAGCACCTACAGGAATGGTTAATAAAATACCTAGGATAGTTAAGAATAGATATGGTTTTAAAAATGGCCAAAACTTTTTAAAACCAGTAAAGCCAGATAAAGAGCCTTGCTCATTAATGACATCAAGTCTTTGAGGTTGTTGTTTATTACTCATTAGCACTCTTAAAATTAAAAATCCCCGTACTGTCGAATACGAGGATTAGGTTACTAATATCGACAGATTTTTGAAATAAAACTTTGTCTATATTAGATTAAAATGCACTTTTTGTAAACGTATTAAGCCTTAACAAAGCTCATTGCAGAACGAGCAATTACTAATTCCTCGTTAGTTGCAATAACAAATACTTTTACCTTTGAATCAGGTGCAGAAATAGTTTGGTGATCAACACCCATATATACTTTTGCTTTGTAGTTAGCATCGTTATCAAGTTTAATGCCAAAGCTCTCTTCAAGCTCTGCACAAACAATCTTACGAGTGGTTGGACCATTCTCACCTACACCACCAGAGAATACGATGGCATCAACATGTCCTAGTGGAACATAGTAAGAAGCGATGAACTTAGCTAGACGATAAGCATACATCTCTAAAGCAAGCTTACATCTCTCGTTACCCTCATTGTAACCTGCTACAATTGGTCTAAAGTCTGAAGAAACACCACTTACAGCAGCCATACCAGACTTCTTGTTAAATACTTCCTTAACCTCGTCTGGAGTCATACCCATTCTTTCGCATAAGAAGAATACAACTGAAGCATCGATGCTACCACAACGAGTACCCATGATTAGACCATCAAGTGGAGTTAAGCCCATTGAAGTATCAATGCACTTACCGCCCTTTACTGCTGACACAGAAGCACCATTACCTAAGTGACAAGTAATGATATTTGTTTCCTCAAGAGGCTTATTTAACATCTTAGCTGCTTCTTGAGATAGGAACATGTGAGAAGTACCGTGAGCACCGTACTTACGTAAGTGTAAATCAGTGTAGTATTCCTCAGGAATTGCATAACGATATGCCTTTGGTGGCATAGTCTGATGGAAAGCGGTATCAAATACTGCTACGTGAGGAATTGATGGGAAATTAGCACGAGCTGCATCAATACCTAATAAGTGAGCAGGATTGTGTAATGGAGCAAAAGGAATAACTTTCTTGATGTTCTCTTCTACTTCATCATCAATTAAAGTAGGTTGTGAGTAGATATCGCCACCTTGCACAATTCTGTGACCGCAAGCTACGATAGAATCGTGTAATGCTTCATCTTTAGCAAGTACATTCTTAACTAAGAACTCTAAAGCTTTTGAGTGATCAGCACCTGCACCTAACTGAGTCTCGGTCTTTTCACCACCATTAAACTTCCAAGAAATTCTTGCATCTGCTAAACCTAGAGCTTCTGCAATACCATTTAAAAAGACGTGACCGTCTTTTGGATCCAAAATTGCAAACTTAACAGATGAGCTACCACAGTTGATAACTAAAGCTGTCTTTGGATATGTACTCATTTAAACACCTAATTTTTAATTGTTACGATTCTTTTATATACGCCCCAACCTTTTGGGGAAAATTCATATTGCGCATTATTCTATCATTTTTATCTTTAAACTTGTTGATATTGATCATCAAAATTGCACAGTTAATAATATTTAACACAAGATCTAGCCTTATTTCACATTAACAGTGCTTTTTAGGTAAGTTATCACTTAAGCCGACTAGATCAGAAATGTAAGTCTAATTTAAGCATTTATACTTGCTAATTTGTTGTAAAATAAGACAAGTTTTTAAAATTTGAGTGTTTATAGGCAATATATGATAGACGTAGCTGATTTAAGACGTAGTTATCAACAAGGTGGTTTAGACGAAAGTGAATTACCTTCCCACCCTATGGATTTATTTGAAAAGTGGTTACAACAAGCCATCGATTCTAAAATGTACGATCCTAATGGCGTTGTAGTAAGTACTGTAGATGAACAAGGGCAACCTTACTCTCGTATGGTTTTATTAAAAGATTATGATAGAGAAAATTTAGTTTTTTACACTAATCTTGGCTCAAGAAAAGCTCACCACATTAAAGGTAATCCTAAAGTATGCCTTCTATTTCCTTGGTACATGCTTGAAAGACAGGTAATGTTCATCGGTGAAGCTACAAGACAAAGTACTTTAGAAGATCTTAAATATTTCCACTCAAGACCTCGTGGTAGTCAAATCGGTGCTTGGGCATCTCACCAATCTCATTTAATCTCAGCACGAGGTATTCTTGAAGGTAAATTTTTAGAGCTTAAAGAGAAATTTAAAAATGGTGAAATTCCACTACCTTCTTTCTGGGGTGGATATAAAGTTCGTTTTCACCAAGTAGAATTTTGGCAAGGTCGTGAGAATAGATTACATGACAGATTTATTTACGATCTTGAAGATGGAGTTTGGCAAAAGCCAAAGAGACTTGCTCCTTAATTAAACTAAAGGCTCTAATTTTATTTAGAGCCTTTGGTTTATCCTTAAGTAGTTTTTAGAATACTACTGTCTTGTTACCATGAATAAACACTTTATCATCAAGTACTTTATTTACTGCTCTTAATAACACCATCTGTTCTACATCGTGACCTGCTTTTGCTAAAGTATCAGGATCATAACGGTGGGTTACTTTGATTACGTCCTGCTCAATGATAGGTCCTTCATCTAAATTGTTAGTTACAAAGTGAGCGGTAGCACCGATAATCTTTACGCCACGATTATAAGCTTGCAAATATGGTTTTGCACCAATGAATGCAGGTAAGAAGGAGTGGTGAATGTTGATAATTTTGCCAAGTGGATAGTGATTTACAAACTCAGGAGATAAGATACGCATGTACTTAGCTAAAATCACATAGTCACAATTTGTGCTATCAATTACTTCCATCATGCGCTTTTCTTGTTCTTCTTTAGTAATACCTTCACAAGAAACTAACTTAAATGGCACATCAAACTTCTGTGCTAACACACCAAGCTCTGGGTAATTACCAGCTACACAAACGATATCAGCATTTAGAGCACCAGAGTATGCTTTCATTAAAAGTTCACCTAAACAGTGAGACTCTTTAGTTACTAATACACACAATCTACGCTTGTGGTTGTCTGCTAAACGCACTGTTGCACCTTGAGGCAAAACACCAATTACAGTGTTAATAAAAGTTTGATTAGAGTTATCGTCATCAAAATTACCTTCGATTACTGTTCTCATAAAGAACTTAGCATCCTCGTGGGAAGCAAACTGATCTTGGCGAATAACATTAAAATGAAATAAAGAACATACGTTAGTGATCTTTGCAATTAAGCCTACGTCATCGGTACATTCGGTTAAAAGAATTCTTTTTTCCATAACTGTATTTTTTATTGTGCAACAAATTGAAAATGTGAATTTTTGAATTCTATGATTAAATTCAGCTTTTGTAAAAGTATACAAGAATTTGCACTAATTTGAGCGTATTAATTTAGTGCAAATTAAGCTATTTACACATAATTTAGCAATTTTAAATTTTATGTTTACAATGAGTTAAGACTAAATTTTCACTCAACAAGGAAGACACATCACAATGGCAATTGAAGATACTCTACCTGTAGTAGATAAGTATGCAACCTTGATGATCCCAGGAAAAGATCCAATCAAGCTTCCTATTTTAAAAGGTACCTTAGGACCTGAAGTAATCGATATTCGTGAATTAGGAAAACAAGGTTATTTTACCTATGATCCTGGTTTTGTTTCCACAGCTTCTTGCATGTCTCGTATCACCTTCATCGATGGCAAAAAAGGTATTCTACTTTATCGTGGTTACCCAATTGATCAGCTAGCAAGAAAAGCTGATTACTTACAAGTTTGCTATCTACTATTTAAAGGTGAGTTACCAAACAAAGAGCAATATCAGAATTTCGTACACAGAATTAAGCACCACACCTTAGTTCACACTCAGATGGAATCATTATTCCAAGCATTCCGTCGTGATTCTCACCCTATGGCTGTGCTATGTGGTGTTGCAGGTGCCCTATCTGCTTTCTATCACGACAGCTTAGATATTTATGATCCAGAGCATCGTGAACTTACCGCTGTAAGATTAGTTGCAAAGATGCCAACTCTTGCTGCTATGTCTTACAAATACTCAATTGGTCAGCCTTTCGTATACCCAAGAAATGATTTAAGTTATACCGGCAACTTCCTACACATGATGTTCTCAACTCCTTGTGAGGAATATAAGATTAACCCAATTGTAGAAAAGGCTTTAGATAGGATCTTTACCCTACACGCAGATCACGAGCAGAACGCTTCAACATCTTCAGTACGTCTTGCAGGTTCTTCAGGTGCCAACCCTTATGCATGTATTGCAGCTGGTGTAGCTTCTTTATGGGGACCAGCTCACGGTGGTGCTAACGAAGCTTGCTTACGTATGCTTGAATCCATAGGCTCTGTAGACAGAATTCCTGAATTCATTGCAAGAGCTAAAGATAAGAACGATCCATTTAGATTGTATGGCTTTGGTCACCGTGTTTATAAGACCTTTGATCCTCGTGCTGTAGTAATGCGTGATACTTGCCATGAGGTTCTAGATGCTCTTCATCTTGATAACAATCCTCTACTAGAGGTTGCAACTGAACTTGAAAAGATTGCTCTATCTGATGAATACTTCATTGAAAGAAATCTATATCCTAACGTAGATTTCTACTCTGGTATTATTCTAAATGCTATTGGTATTCCAACTTCTATGTTCACCGTAATCTTTGCTCTAGCAAGAACAATCGGTTGGATCACCCACTGGAATGAAATGCACTCTATTAAAGACTCAAGACTTGGTCGTCCTCGTCAGATTTATACTGGTCGTGAGTTTAGAGATGTAAAACCACTTTCAAGACGTAGCTAATTTCAAGCAGGAAGGTTAAACATTAACCTTCCTGTTTTTCCCTTTCCTAGTATCTCTCTCTTTTTATCACCGTTTTTTAATATAGAGAATTTTTCTCTACATCTTATTCATTTAAGCAAACAATTTTATATAAATAATATATAATATGTGAAATTTTCACATATTCTTTCTGAGGTTACCATGTTAATTAGATTCTGTGTAGAGAATTTTGCATCCTTTAAAGAGCAACAAATTTTTTCTATGGCTGCGGGCAAACAAACTCGCATGAAATCACACATCTATAATATTAACAAGCAGAAAATTCTTAAAGGAAGTGTAATTTTTGGAGCTAACGCCTCTGGAAAAAGTAATTTAATTAAAGCTATAGAGTTTGGTAGGGATCTAATCGTAAATGGCGTATCTTCAAGTATAACTTACAATAAGTACTTTAGAATTGAAGACAACTTCATCAATCATCCAGGCATTTTTCAATATGACTTTTTATCTAATGGTCTTGTTTATTCATACGGAATTGTTATTTCTTACAAGGATAATGAGATACTTTCAGAATGGCTTTATCAAATTGATAATGGTAAAGAAATTCAAATCTTTGAACGCGAAAATAAGATTATTGCTACAGATATAAAGTTTACTGAGAAAGAGGCTGCTTCTCGTTTTGAGATATATTCTCAAGATGTAGCTTTAAATAAATCCTTCTTGTTTGAAATTGCCTCTAAAGATCTATCTAGATACAAAGACTTCTCGAAATATTATGATGCTTTTTCATGGTTTACTAGATTAGTATTTATATATCCTAACAGTATCGCCACTATTGATCCTTTTAGACAGAAGGATTATTTATCCACTGTTTCTAATTTAATGAAATACTTTGATACTGGAATAGAGTCGGTTGGTGGTCATAATGAAGACTTAGAAATTTTTTTATCCTCCTTACCTTCACAAATCAGAGATACTATAATTGCTCAAATTCACATCCAATTTGATAGCAACCATGCACTAGGAACACAAAAATCATTTTGTATGGATCTAGCAGGAAAAAAATACAAATTCTCAAAAGATGACAATAGAATTACTGTAAAGCAACTAATGTCAAATCACGGTAACTCAAACGCACTATTTGATTTATCTGAAGAATCTGACGGAACTAAACGCTTATTTAATTTAATTCCTATTTTTAGACTTGCCCAAAAGGATTGTGTAATCTTAGTTGACGAATTAGATAGAAGCTTTCACTCAAAACTTACCATTGATTTTATAAGCAAATTCTTTGAAAAAACAGTGCAAATTTCATCTCAACTGATAGTTACTTTACATGACATTAATGTGATGGATCTTAATCTTCTCAGACAAGATGAAATCTGGTTTACGCAAAGAGAGACAAATCATAGCAGTAGTCTTTTCTCTCTAAACAAGTTCAAAGAGAGATTTGATAAAGATGTTGCCAAAGAATATCTATTAGGAAGATATGGGGCCGTTCCTAATATTGGTTTAGAACAATGGAATGACTATGAAGATTAAAAATAATTACAGATTAAATTCGGTGGCGCTATTTACTAGAATAGAAGAGCAAGAACGAGAGGAACCGTTAAAAATAGTGTACTTATCTGTTGAAGGAAGCGTTACAGAAAAATGTTATTTTCAGTTAATTCACAAATATAGACAAGAGCTTGGTATCAAAAGATCTGTTACTGTTAAGGTATTAGAGCGAAATGACGATAATAGCGCTCCATTGCAGGTTTTAGAATTGCTTGAAGAATTTGTTCAACTTCAAAATACAAATAATCTTCCAATTATTCTAAAAAAAGTAATCCCCAAAGACTATTCTGTGAATTTTATTAAAAGGTATTTAAGTAATGATCTGCAACCATCAGATGTAGAAGATAAATTAAATTTTGAGTTACTCTTAAACAAAGCTAACTTAGATATAGACTTTATAAAGAGTGGTCTAGATAATCACCAGCGAGAAGATATATTCGCAATTGTTATTGATAGAGATTGTTCTTTAAAAAATGGAAAAGAAACTGGTCACAGGCTTAAAGAGCTTATTGAAATCTACAATTATTGCAAAGAAAAAAACTACAAATTTTTTATTACAACACCTGCATTTGAATTTTGGTTACTGCTTCATACTCAAGATGTTGCACTATTTACTAATGATGAACTTAATAAGATACTTGAAAACAATAAAGTTTCTGATAAACACACCTACACTAGTAAATTACTTCAACACTCTAAAAAAATTTCTGAAACACAGTTCAAAAATCAATACTTGCCAAATATAGATATAGCTATACAAAGAGTACAAC
>JAEWPL010000231.1 GCA_023460615.1 Pseudomonadota bacterium
TATGATATTGAGCAAAATCCATCTGCAAAGAATGCAATTGCACAGATCCTTGTAAACTCAAAAATGTGTGCTATTGGTCATCGTCCATTATGCCAAGATACCGGTGCTGTAACTTGCTTTGTTAAGATTGGTATGGATGTTCGCTTTGAAGGCGATATGACCATTCAAGAGATGGTAGATGAGGGTACTCGCAGAGCTTATGCTTTTGAAACTAACCCACTACGTAAATCAATTCTAATGGATCCTATCGGCAAGAGAATTAACACTAAGGATAATACTCCTGCTGTAGTTCACATCGAGATGGTTCATGGCAATAAGGTTGAAATTGCTATTGCATCTAAGGGTGGTGGTTCTGAGAACAAGACTCACTTAAAGATGTTAAACCCATCTGATAGCGTTGTAGATTATGTATTATCAGAGATCCCTCACATGGGTGCAGGTTGGTGTCCTCCTGGCATCATCGGTATCGGTATTGGTGGTACTCCTGAGAAATCAGCTATTTTAGCTAAAGAAGCTTTAAATGATCCTATCGATATTCAAGAGTTAATCGCTCGTGGTCCTAAGACTGCAGAAGAAGAATTACGTCTTGAGTTATACGACAAGATCAACAAGTTAGGTATCGGTGCTCAAGGTTTAGGTGGTATTACTACTGTTCTAGACGTTAAGGTAAAGACTTATCCTTGCCACGCTGTATCAAAAGCTACAACCATTATTCCTAACTGTGCAGCAACTCGTCACATCGACTTTGAGTTAGATGGTACAGGTCCTGCTAAGTTTGTTCCACCTTCATTAGACAGCTATCCTGATATTGAAATCGGTGGCGCAAGTGCAGATATCAAGCGTGTAAATCTTGATACTATCACTAAAGAAGAGATTGCATCTTGGAAGATGGGTCAGACCTTATTACTATCAGGTACCATCCTAACCGGTCGTGATGCTGCTCATAAGAGAGTATGCGACTTAATTGCTCAAGGTAAGCCTCTACCTGAAGGTGTTGATTTCCACAAGAAGTTTATCTATTACGTAGGTCCAGTTCCTGCTGTTGGTGATGAGGTTGTAGGTCCAGCTGGTCCAACTACCTCAACTCGTATGGATAAGTTTGTTGAGACTATGTTATCTCAAACTGGTTTATACGGCATGATTGGTAAGTCAGAGCGTGGTCCTGAGGCTATTGCTTCAATTAAGAAGCACAAGGCAGCTTACTTAATGGCTACAGGTGGTGCTGCTTACTTAGTTTCTAAAGCAATTAAGTCAGCAAAAGTTCTAGCTTTTGAAGACTTAGGTATGGAAGCTATTCGTGAGTACAAGGTTGTGGATATGCCAGTTACTGTTGCTGTAGATTCAGAAGGTAACTCAATTCACCACATCGGTCCTCAAATCTGGTCTGAGAAGATCAAAGAGATTAAGTTTAAGTATATTTAATCTTGTCATAACTTGCGCCTTTGGCGCAAGTTATCCTTCCTCTAAATTTTTTCTTTTTAAAATCATCTATTCTTTCATCACTACATTATTTTTTTGATGAAATTCAAATTCCTTAGCTGAATTGGCTATTCTTTAGGTTATAATCTGACGCTTTGAGATAAAATAACTTAAATAATGGTGTAAAAATATGACTGAGACTAATCCTGTAATTGATAAATCTAGACGCGCACCTAAGCGTGATATCGATGGTGTATTTTTATTAGATAAGCCATCAGGGATTAGTTCTGCCTTAGCTTTAACAAAAGTTCGTGGTATTTATAGAGCTAATAAAGGCGGTCACACTGGAAGTTTAGATCCTCTAGCTTCAGGTTTATTACCAATTTGTTTAGGACAAGCTGCTAAATTCTCCTCTTACTTTTTAGAAGGTTCAAAAAAATACTTAGCTACAGGTAAGCTTGGTGTTATTACAGATTCTGGTGATGCTGATGGCAACATCATTCAAGAAAATAGTGTAACTAATGAAATTGAAGGCATTGAAAAAGCAATTGAGAGTTTTATTGGTACTATAACTCAAGTCCCACCAATGTATTCAGCCATTAAGGTTGATGGCAGACCATTATATAAGTACGCAAGAGCTGGTAAAACCGTTGAAGTACCAAAGCGTGAGGTACAAATCTTTTATATCAAGTTAATCGATAAAACTGAAGATACCTTTACTATTGAAGTTTATTGTTCTAAGGGTACCTATATTAGAACTTTAGTAGAAGACATAGGTCAATCTTTAGGTTGTGGCGCTCATGTAACTATGCTGCGTCGTATCGAAGTTGACGGTTTACCAAAAGGTACAATGCACACTTTAGAGGATATTCAAAAGCTTGCCGATAATAGAGAAGACTTTACCGATTTTACAGAGCTAGATAAGCTTTTAATTCCAATTGATGTTGCTATGGATTATCTTCCAAGAATTGATCTTCCTTATGAAATGGCAGTGCTTTTATGCCAGGGGCAAAGACAGAATAATTTAGCTTCTCGTTGTCAATTTACTAATTGTAATGTTGATTATGAAGGTACACTTCAAATTAGATCTGACGGTTTATTTTTAGGTGTAGGTCATATACAAAAAGGTGTGTTGATTTCAGATAGAATGATGTCTGATCCTTTGCACACTAATAAAGGTCTTTATAAGTAGATGATTGCTTTAAAAAAGTTTATTTATATTTTTGCTTTTATTGGTCTTTGCAGTCTGTTTACAGGCTGTGAGGATAGATCTGTTGCATCCTCAAATAACATGATTAGAGCTATCAATAAAGTAATCTCTAATGAGGAGGTGATGATAGCTATACCCTGTATGTCTTTGCGTGATGACAAAGTAGTACCACCTTTTGTTATTATTGATCCGATGCTAAAAGAGCTTGGCGTTACAGCAACCGATTATCAAAAAGATTCCTACTTAAATCGTATTGTAAAATACGCAAAGATAATGGAAAAGTCCGGTGCGATTAATCTTAAAAAGTCTCGTTTTAAAATTCATATGCCTTTTGTTGGCGTCAAGGTATTTAATGGTTATGAGGTCGACTATAACCCTGATATTGCACGTACTTTGCAAATCTCGCCGTACTATGGTTTGGCTACGGCCACCATTGGAACCTTACAAGTAAATGAGCTTATTAAAACTACCGCTCCTTATTTTGAGGATGGTATTAAGTATGTAGATATTACTTTTACCGTTAAAATTGACAACTTATTAAGTTGTATTGATGACGATACTTTAACTGATTCATTTGCTAAAGAAGAAGTGGATAATGCAAAGACTACTTATAGACTGTATCTTGATAAAGATTCCTTAGAGTGGAAAGTGAAAAATCCTAAAAAGCTTAATATCAATCCAGTACGCAAATTCTTTGTCTATCTTGTAGAAAAATAGTCATGTCTTTAATTGAAACTATTTGGTATCAAAAGCTAAACAAAAAAAATTGTTTAGCTATTGTGCTTTTATATCCTTTAAGTTTGTTATTTAAACTTATTACCTTTGTAAGAAGAGTTTTATATAAACATCACCTTTTAAAAGTAACCCCTTTAAAAGTACCAAGTATTGTTGTAGGTGGTATTAGTGTTGGTGGTAGTGGTAAAACCCCACTTTCAATAGCCCTCATTGAGTATCTATCTAACTGTGGTTATAAAGTAGGCCTAGTAAGCAGAGGATATAAAGGTAAAGCAAAAAGTTATCCTTTAGTGGTAACTTGTGACACTAAAGCCTATGAATCAGGCGATGAGCCTTTACTTATTAAAATGGCTTTGCAAGATAAAGTTACAGTTTGTGTTGATCCTAATAAAGACAGAGGCTGCAAGTTTCTTGAAGAAAAAGGTGTAGATGTAATTGTTTCAGATGACGGTTTACAACATTACAGCCTTAACTTTGATATAGAAATTGTTGTTTTAGACGGTAAAAGACTTTTAGGTAATGGCTTTTTAATGCCAGCAGGACCTTTAAGAGAAGGTAAGTGGCATTTAAAAACATGTGATGCTGTTGTAGTCAACGGTGATACCAAAATTGACAACGCTTATAACATGCAACTTGTACCTGATAATGTGATTCCTTTAACTTACTTCTTAAAGCATCAAGGAGATAGTAAAGCCCTTGATACTAATACAGAAGTTGTTGCTATGGCAGGTATAGGTAATCCAAAGCGCTTTTATACAACTTTAGAGAATTTGGGCTATACGATTACAAATACCATTGAAGTTTCAGATCATCAAAAGCTATCTGATGAGCAAATTTTATCCTTTGCCCGTGAAAATAAAGTTGTCATGACGGCAAAAGATGCAGTAAAGTATGCTCACTTACAGTCAGATAACTTATATGTATTAAATGTACAAGCAAATTTAGATAGTAGTTTTTTTGAAAAGATTAAACAAAAACTGTCAGACAAGATTAAGAGTAAATAGGTAATTCTATGCAAGATTATATTGTCGCCATCCCATCTCGTTTTGCCTCCACTCGTTTTCCTGGTAAACCACTTGTGTTAGTAGGTGGTATCCCTATGGTAAAAAGAGTGTGTATGCAAGCTTTAAAATCAAAAGCAAAGCAAGTTATCGCTTGTGTAGATGATGAGAGAGTAAGCTCAGTTCTTAATGGTATGGATAAAGTACAAGTATGTATGACCTCCACTGATTGTAATTGTGGTACAGACAGACTTGCACAGATGATTCAAAAGCTTAACATCGATGAGAACACTGTGATTGTAAATGTTCAAGGAGATGAGCCTTTAATAGATCCTAAGCATATTGATCAAGTAGCTAAACTTTTAGAAGACACTAAAGCTGACATGGCTACTTTATGCTTTGAAATTGACAATGTAAAAGATGTATTTGATTTAAACTGTGTCAAAGTAGTCTTTGATAAAAATCAAAAAGCTATCTACTTTTCAAGAGCTCCAATTCCTTATGAGCGTGACAATTTTAAATTAGGTAACGTACAAGAACTTAAACATAAGCATTACCACCATGTAGGTATTTATGCTTACAAAGCTAAAACCGTCCTTGAGTATGCTGCAATGAGCCAAACTAGTTTAGAAATTGCTGAATCCTTAGAGCAGTTAAGACTTATGGAAAATGGTAAGACTATTGCTGTAGGTATTTGCAGTGAGCCTCCTAAGACTGGTGTAGATACAAAAGAAGATCTTGATAGAATAAA
>JAEWPL010000232.1 GCA_023460615.1 Pseudomonadota bacterium
CTAAGATCTTTTGCCCTGTTGCATAGCTCTTAACTTCAGCTTTGAGATTAACAATCTCTTTTTCCTGATCTGTAATAGTCTGCGATAGGTCTTTATTGTTGTTGATGCTAATCTAATTTGACGAAAAATTTTCCCACCAAATTGTCTCTACAGATCCCCAAATTGCTTACCTTACTGACAAAAATTTTTGTAGATCTATCTCTATTTTTTAATTTTTAGGAATGGCTTAAATATAGGCTTGTAATTAAGATTAGAGGAAGTTTAGGCAACCACAGAAACAAAAAAAGCCACACTCACCAGTTTTTCCGAAGACTCTGAGTGTGGCTCTGCAATAAAGCATGATTAGTATACCACTCTCTTACTTAAGCGAGAAGATCTCAGAAGTACTATCACAGTCAGCTCATCGCACAAATGCGATAAGGTTATCACTTAAGGCGCAATTTAAAGCTCAAATTAGATGTCCTTATTGTGGGGGCAAAATTAGAAAGTTTGGCTTTTACCCAAAACAGATATTTGATGCTGTAACAGGAACATTTAGAACACTTCTAATACAGCGCTGTCAATGTAAAAACAAATCCTGCCAATATACAATTTCTCACCATAACCACCAGAACGTAACCTTTGCTTTATTTCATTCAAACTTAGTTCCTTTTACATCGATAACATCTGAAGATTTGGATTTCCTCGTAGCTGTTGCTTTATATCTAGATAAGCACCACTTTAGTTTTAACCTTTTAGATATATCAGTTGATCAAGAAAATGAAGTGTTTACAGACTTATCAGGTAGATATGATGTAAAGGCATTTAAGCCAAGGTTTAGAAGATTACTTAATTACGATGATTTAATCCTACAAAAAGCATTTGAACTTTATAAATTTATCGAAAGCAAAGTTAGTCAGGCGCTTACATCTGCTGTAAGTTACTTAGAGGCCTACCAAGAGACTCCAACACCTCACATTCGTCCAAAACAAATTACAGCCCCACCGCCGAACACGTTCAAAGCCTTATTGGCCAAACTGCTCAGTAATGATGTCATAAAAAAATCAACATGTGATTTTTTGAAAAAAGGCAACTTGTTTAGAAAATTGACCTTGCCAATTACAAGGCCGGTTAATAAACAAGGAAAAGCCGATGAAGTTTGAAACTAAATCAGAAATCATACAAAAACGGCTCAGCATCATCTCTCCTTTATTGAATTTAAATAAAGAAGACAAAAGAGTTTTGATTGCACAAATAGCGCGTGATCAAAACATCTCTGAGCGTACCATTTACCGTTATTTAAAAGCTTACAACCTGCAAGGGCTTGAAGGTCTTTGCCCTAATTACAAAGATACCAAGCCTTATCACAAGAGATACATCAGATTTGATGAACTCATTGATTACTGTAAGTCACTAAGAAAAGCTGACCACCATTTAAGCATCAAAAGAATTATCGAGTCAGCAGAAAGTGCTTATCCAAATTGTAAAGGCATCTTAAAACGCTCTACTGTACAAAGATGGCTTCAAAAAGATGGTTTAGACCATAAGAGCTTACGTGTGGTTGATGAGCTTGAAGACAAGAAGTTATTTTTACGATACAGAAAATCTAATCGCCTTGATCAAGTGCAATGTGACTTTAAAGAATTTCCTCGGGGAATCTTTATTGATGAGAATGGTGCACCTTGCAAGATATACCTCCAAATCTGTATCGATAACTACTCTAAGATGGTTTTGTCATACTCAGTTACCACCAACCAAAAGACCTTTGTCTTTGTTGAATGCCTTAAATCCATGATTAAAACCTTTGGTGTGCCTAAGACTTTACTTATGGATAACGGTGCAGCATATAAGAACGCAATTATTACTAGAGCCTGTGAGTGTTTAGGTATTAAGGCTAAGTACTGTAAACCTTATGCACCCGAGCTCAAAGGTCTTATTGAAAGGCTAAATTACACTTTAAATGATATTGAGAACCAGCTAAAGCTCATGAAGAACGTCACCTATAAAGGTGCTATTGAAATATGTCGTGCCAGGATCAATGAATACAACTCTACCCCTCACTCAGGTTTAGATGGTAAATCACCTAAAGAAGTGTTCTACGCTGATGATACCAAACTTAAATTAGTATCAGATGAAGTTCTAGATTTCTCTTTTAAGAAACTGATTAAAAGAAGCGTAGCTAAAGATGGCTCTATCTCATATGAAGGTAAAAACTACATTGTAGATACCGACTATGTCGAGGTAGGCCACGATGTAGCTTTGCTCACAGATGGTACTAACCTCGAGCAAATCATATCTGATAACAAAACCAAGCCTATATTCCTACAGGAGATTAAAGAGAACGTATCTAGCAGTACTTGGAAAAAGATTTACCGTAAGCCAACAGACGACAACGGTGATGATTTAAGAGATTATGGCTACATCTTAAAGCTTTTACGTGAGCAGGCTAAAAGAGATGGTTGCTACATCAACGAAGATTTATTTTTAGAGCAAGCAAAAAAGCTTTTGTTTGAGCAGGAGCCAGTATCTACAACTAAAAGTGCTCAAGATGAAATTTCACCTTTAACCACCTTAGCTAAATTTAAATCAAAAAAGGAGTAAGCAATGGATAATGATAGATTAGACTCATCTATTTATGCAGCTTTCTTTAATATGGAGCACCTACCATTTGAGAGAGATTTGCCTGTAGATTCATTATGTAAAACTACACGCTTTACTGATGTTATTGAAAGACTTAAGTATGCCTCAGATAATCAGCAGTTTGCTGTTTTAACCGGTGACATTGGTACTGGTAAAAGCACTGCACTTAGAGCTTTAAAAGAGACTCTAGATCCAGAAAAGTATGTAGTGCTTTATGTATCAGAAAATAACCTAACCCCAAGACTTTTATATGGTATCCCATTAAACATGCTTGGTTATAAACCAAGACCATATGCAAAAGACTCAAGAAAGATGTTTCAAAATGCCATTCAAGCAGAAGTTACCTTAAGACACAAAAAGGTTGTGCTAATTGTAGATGAAGCTCATCTAGTTTGTGCAAATAAAAGGTATGAAACCTTACAGGAAATTAGGTTCCTACTTAACAATAACTGTGACTCTGACAATAATATTGCGCTTATTCTAGCAGGCCAAAATGAGTTGTGGGACTTATTAGGAGTTGAAAAGTATCGGGCTATTACCCAGCGCATCAACTTTGTATGTAAGTTACACCCTTTAACTACAGATGAAGTATTTGATTACATCAGTGCCCACATGCGTTACTCCAAAGCTCCAGATTCAATTTTTACCACTGAATCAATTAACCTAATCGCAGCTCACTCAAAAGGAATACCTAGAGTTATCAATACTATCTGTAAGCACAGCCTAATTTATGCTGCAAGTAAGAATGAAACTCTCATTAACGATGAGATTGTACAAGCAGTTATAGACAATGAGTTGCCACCATGCGCTATTTGCTAATTTGGGGGCTTGGTAAGAATTGGTAAGTTTGGTAGCTACCAAACTTACCACCACCTAAGGATTTAAATGATGATAGATACTGAAGATTTAAGCTCTACAATTCAGCTTTTACTATCTAAAGCTGAGGAGATGGAAGAAAAAGGTTTAAAGGTTAGTTTTGCCTCTTTAAAAGATTTTGAGCCTAACCACTCTGACAGGGATTACTGCAAGGCTGCTGATATCTTTAATGATAGAAAGTCTAAGCTAAAAAACTGCGTTATTCCTTTAGATAAGCTTGTTAAAGGTAAAAGCGACAAACTCATATCACAGATGTGGGCATTAGTTTGTGATTACTTCATGATACGCGAAAAGCAAATTAAAGATGAGTGTGATAACAAAGTAAAAGAAGCACGCGACTCTCGTGATGTTGCATTGGAGGAGGTTGTTAAATGCTGTGGTTCTCGCAGGTGTCTACAGATGGAATATGATTGTCTAAGTAGTAAGTTCTCTGATGCAACTAAAACTATTGAGGATCTCAATGCCACTATTGCAGCTAGAGAAATAACCATTGCTAAGCTTAAAAGCGAGGTTGAAACTTTAAGTGAGCTCAAAGAGAACTTAAGTGATATTGTTTCTATGTTAAAAGACAAGAAGGAAAGTAAGAAAGCTGTAGGTTAAAATTAGAAACAGATGACAATTTACGAGCGGCTTAGGCCGCTTTTTTATTGCTTAAAGATCCAGAAATTGAATTTAGATTTTTGTCAAAGTTGATGGGATTTGTTTTGCCAAACCGTGTAAGCAAATTTATGCCACTTTTAAAGAGCAGTAACACCCAAAAGAATATGTAAAACAATTTGAGAACATGAATGACGATGAGATTGGTAAATTTATTAAGGATGGCCTAACCGGTAATAGTCCTCATACTCATCAGATGTTATGTATACTAGATGCTTTTTCAAAGATTTACGCCTTAGAGTCAATTGTAGATTATCAAGATCAGGGCCCTAAGAATCAGGCATTCATTC
>JAEWPL010000233.1 GCA_023460615.1 Pseudomonadota bacterium
ATACAATCCTGTATGCACATAATCAAAATCAGTTTCTAACACTATATTATCAAGTCCTACCTTTTTTAGCACTTGATTTAATTTGTCCTGATTAAAAAGGATGTAGTGTCCAAAGGATAATTTAAAGCCTAAATCTAAGTAGTTTTTGCATACTTCATAAGAAAAAGTAGTGTTATGAATAATACCACTGACAAAGCCTTGATACTTTTTTAAAGCTTTTGTAAGTTGCCCATGACAAGAGCGAATATGCAAATTGACAGGCTTTTTATAATACTTTGCAAACTCTAAGTGTTGCTCTAATACAGTAAGTTGAGTACAAATTGGAGTAGCTATCTTTCCATCTAAGCCACACTCACCAATACCTACTACCCTTTGGTCTTTTAATAGTGCTTGCATCAAGTTCTCATCGAAGTTTTCTTTTTCAAGATACCAAGGATGAATACCTACAAAGACAGGAAGCTTTAGGTTGAGATGATTTAGATTTTTTAAAAGGTTACTACTCTCTTTTAAGGTAGTAGCCACGGCTATAGGGAAGATCTGATACTTTGATGCACACTCTAAGAGACTTTTGAGATCTTCAAACATCCCTACATGCAAGTGTGCATCAATAAACATTAGTGCTCTCTTGTAGCACTAAACTTAACTTTAGGATAACGTTCCTGATTTAAGCTTAGATTTACGTTAGAGGTTGCAAGGAAGGTTAAATTGTCACCACCGTCTAAAGCGATAGATTGAGGAACTTTATTTTGAATTTCCTCTAAAGCTTTAGGATCGTCACTTGATAACCAACGAGCAGTTGTAACCGCTACAGATTCGTACTTAGCATCCACGTTGTACTCATGTTTTAGACGTGATACTACAACGTCAAACTGTAAGACACCTACAGCACCTACAATCAAATCGTTGTTGATGATAGGTCTAAATACCTGTACAGCACCTTCTTCAGATAACTGCATTAAACCTTTTAGCAATTGCTTTTGCTTTAAAGGATCGTTTAAGTGAATACGACGGAACAATTCAGGGGCGAAGTTTGGAATACCATTAAAGTGGATTTTTTCACCTTCAGTAAAGGTATCACCAATTCTCATAGTACCGTGATTGTGTAAACCTATGATGTCACCAGCTACTGCTGTTTGTGCTTGCTCGCGCTCACCTGCTAGGAAGGTTACCGCATCAGACACAATCATTTCACGACCTAATCTTACGTTATAGAGCTTCATACCCTTTTTATAAGCGCCTGAAACTACTCTCATAAAGGCAATACGGTCATGGTGTTTAGGATCCATATTAGCCTGAATTTTAAAGATAAAGCCTGTAAGTTTATCCTCAGTTGCCACAACTTCGCGCTCATCAGCAACTCTAGATAGTGGTGTTGGAGCCCAATTAGTAAGACCGTCTAACATGCAGTCCACACCAAAGTTACCTAAAGCGGTACCAAAGAAGACTGGAGTTAGTTTACCTTCTCTAAAAAGCTCTAAATCAAACTCGTTTGATGCACCTTTTACAAGCTCAATATCGTCACGAAGCTGATTTGCCTCATCCTCACCTAACACAGCATCGAGTTCAGGATTATCTAATCCTTTAATAGTCTTAGCTTTTTGAATGTGGTAGCCTTCACCTGAGTGATATAACATCACCTCATCATTTAATAAGTGATAAACACCTTTAAATAATTTACCAGAGCCAATAGGCCAAGTAATAGGAGCACAAAGGATATTAAGCTCTTTTTCAACTTCATCTAATAAGTCTAGAGGATCACGAGTTTCTCTATCTAACTTGTTCATGAAGGTTAGAATTGGAGTAGTACGTAATCTTGTAACTTCCATTAACTTACGAGTACGATCCTCAACACCTTTTGCAGCATCAATTACCATTAAGCAAGAGTCTACAGCGGTAAGCACACGATAAGTATCTTCAGAGAAGTCCTCGTGACCTGGGGTATCAAGTAAGTTTACGATACAGTTGTTGTAAGGGAATTGCATTACAGAGGTAGATACAGAGATACCACGCTCTTTTTCCATATCCATCCAGTCGGACTTAGCATAAGTACCAGTAGAGCCACGTGCTTTAACCTCACCTGCTCTTTGAATTACGCTACCAAATAGTAAAACTTTTTCAGTGATGGTGGTTTTACCAGCATCAGGGTGAGAAATAATCGCAAAGGTTCTGCGCTTATTGATCTCATTTAATTGATTTTTATCTGCCATTTTTAATATATGCAAGTAGTAAAAAAGATTGCGCTTATTTTCACTTATTTAGCGCAATTTAACAACTAAAAAATACAGTTATTACGTGTTTTTTAAGTAAGGAAAAAGGCAGACAAAGCTGCCTTTTTTCTTAACTTAATAAGTCTAATAACTCTTCTTCAGATAGCTTCATAGCCTCAGCTGCAACATCTTGAGTGCCAGATAGGAAGTCGGCTGCTAATTCACGCTTTTTAGCGTGCAAAGCTAAGATCTTCTCTTCAAGAGAGTCTTTGATAACTAGTCTTACTACGTTTACAGGTTTAGTTTGACCAATTCTGTAAGCTCTGTCAGTTGCTTGATCTTCAACAGCAGGGTTCCACCAAGGATCAAGATGAACAACATAATCAGCGCCAGTTAGATTCAAGCCTTGACCACCTGCTTTAAGACTGATTAAGAAGACATCGCCTTCACCTGCTTGGAAGTCTTCAATTGCTTTAGCACGCTTCTTTTCAGTAGTTTGACCATCAAGATATTGATAGCTAATCTTTCTCTTATCTAAAGCTTGTTTAATCTTAGATAAATAGCCTACAAATTGGCTAAATACTAAGAGTCTGTGACCACCACTTAAAGCCTCATCTAAAAGATCTAAGAAAGCTTGAGTCTTAGAGCTGTCACCTACATTTAACTCCTCGCTAAATAGCGCAGGATCGCAACAGAACTGACGAAGTTTAGTTAAAGCAGATAAGATTTGTAGACGACGCTGACCGTTTTTAGCAACTGGCAACTTTTCATCTTCAAGTTTTTCTAAGGTTTCAAGTCTTACAGTCTCGTACAATTCTTTTTCACGTGTAGAGCCTTCAATACTAATTACCTGTTCAGTTCTTGGTGGTAAATCGTCAAGCACATCATTCTTTAATCTACGTAAGATAAATGGACTGATTAAAAGCTTTAGAATTCTATTAGAGTTCTTGTTTTGCTTAACATCAGCAAATCTTTCGTGGAATTCTTTTTTAGTACCTAATAAACCTGTATTGATGATGTTGAAGATACTCCACAAATCATCAAGATTATTCTCAATTGGGGTACCTGTTAAGGCAAGACGCATGTGAGCTGGAATTAAAGTTGCGCTCTTTGCTCTTTGGGTTGAGCTATTCTTTAAAGCCTGAGCTTCATCGTAAACTGCCATCTCCCACTTAATAGAAGCTAGGATTTCAGCCTCAATTGCGAACAAGCCATAACTTACAATG
>JAEWPL010000234.1 GCA_023460615.1 Pseudomonadota bacterium
ATAAGAGAGTTTCAAGATTTGTACTACCTATTTGCACCACCATTAACATGAATGGTTGCGCAGCCTTTATTCTAATTACCTCTTTATTCTTACTTCAAAATGCAGGTATTGAATTAGGTGTTGGTACCTTTATCGCTTGGATCTTTATTGCTACCTTTGCAGCTGTAGGTAACGCAGGCGTACCAATGGGGTGCTACTTCTTAACTCTATCATTAGTGTCATCCATGAATATTCCGGTAGCTTTGATGGGTATCATCCTACCTGTATATGCAGTAATTGATATGATTGAGACTTGCTTAAATGTTTGGTCAGATTCTTGCGTGGCTAATATTGTAAATAAGGAAGTTAAAGGAAAGTTACCTGAAGAGACTGCAGCAGATGCAGTAACAGAATAAGAAAAGATACAATCTTAAAATAAGGTACCTATTGGTACCTTATTTTTTAATACTTCTTACACAGACACAGTGATGCTCTTTAGGAACTAGCTTTAATAGTTCAACAACAGCTTTAGCAAGATCAACTAAGCTTATATAACTATCACCACCTAAGCCTACTGATAACACATCATCTGAAAATTCTAATACACCTGTACCATAGCCGTGTTTATCTAACAATAGTGGAGGACAAAGTACAGACCACTTTACATCCTTACACAAACTTAAACGCTTGTAAGCACTTATGGACAATCTGTCGGTTACACTTTGCTCATCGTCTAGGGTGTAATCGTCCTCATTACCTACAAATTTGTTTCTAGTCTTATCGGTATATAAAAAAGCGCAAGAGCCAATTTCTAACAATTTAATCTTGCTGTCTTTTAATATTTCTAATAAATGCCAAACAGGCAATAAATCAGTTGAAAATTTGCGGATCTCTTGGAAGGATTTGGCATCAACTACATAGTGGCAGTCTTCAAGATCTTTATAGGTAATAGTGTCATAAGGTTTGATGATTAACTTTCCACTCCCCACTAACGAGCAAAAGTTCTCCACACAACAAACCACACTGATGCCGTATTCTTCAGCCTTTAAAACAATTCTTTTGCCAAGTTCAGTATCAGCACCAATAACAGCAATCTTCATAAAACGAGCTCCTAATCGTGAGGTATTTTATCAATTAAGCTAAACTCACCATATTTAAGCCAATTTTCAAAGCAAATATCATTGTGCCACTCAAGGTATTCCTTATTAGGTCTTAATGCAGGATCTTTTGGTACAAAGATCTTTTGACCATCAAGGTTATCATAAGTGCTATCTTTATGAAGTAAAAGTCTTTTTGAAGCTCGAACTCTAATGGTATCCTCGCCATCATAGTAGCAATTGATAAAACCAAGATTAAACAATCGTTGCAAATCACATCTTAACAACAGTGCATTATTTGGCTGAAAATACCTATCATCAAAAAAGTTTTTAATGGTAGCAACCGACAAGGTTGCTAAAAAAGAACAACCGGTTATCGCACAACGATAATTGTATACATCAAACATTCTAGCCTTAAATTTAGCTTCTGCTTGAGCGTTTTTGTGCACTGAGGCTTTGTTATAGATCCCTGGCCAAGTACTGTCATAGCAGCCAGGTTCAATTTGAGGTAGACGTCTTTCTAGGGCTATCTTTTGTAAATATAAGCCTAAAGGCTCCTCCACACTTAATAAATAACGAGACTTATGCTCAAAGTCTAAGTGAAACTCTTTAGGAATATGAATTAGGTTATTCTTAATGAAAATGAAAGTACCGTTACAGAGGTAGCAATTAAGCATTGAATTTTCATCAGCACCACATTCTTTAGCTCTTTTTAAGAAAGCTTGATAAGCGATGTAGCCTGAGCGTACACCAAAGTTATACCAGCAATTAGTAAGATCTAAACTTACCTTCTTTAAGAAGAAGCCTCCACCTACTATGTACTGTTTGTCACCTTCTTCAACTAAAAACAAACTTAAGGTAGAAGATGGTGGTAAAAAGTCATCTTGACTTAAAGACGACTCGTCTTCTTTGGTATACCAACAATTAGTGATACTTGAACCTCTTGATATAAAATTAGATTTAATCACCTGGTACCAATGGTACGAAACCTTGAATATCAAAATTTGTGGATCCATCATTTTTCACTCTACCTTTAATTTGCATATCTAATGCAAGTGTATGCAAAAAGAAAGTTAAATTCCATAGTAATTATTTGATTTTGGATAGGAATACGCTAACTTATGATCTTCTTAACTGTTTTAAAGCGTCTAAAAAGCTAAAAGCATCTCTTTCCTACAATAAATTTGTGTATACCCTCACAAATTAAACAATTTTTCTCTAATTTTATTTCCATATAAATCAATAAGTTATTTTAATGTAATCGTTTACAATAATGTAATTTTTCAGTCTTACGTATAATTTTTCGCAAAGTTTTAAAGCAAAATTTACTCCATAATTGCAAAGCCTATCCATTTGATTTATATACTAATTTTTTACAATTTTATCATTCTTTTTACAAGACTTAAGTTTGTTTTAAATGCACTTAATTTTCTTTTACCTTTTCTAAAAGTTCTTGAAATGATCTAAAAATATTATTTTTGTATAATCACATCGTTGATTCTAGGTCTATCAAAGCCTAGATAACTTTTAAATTCAAACACAAGGTTGTTAATATGGAAAATGTTGTAGCAGGCTTATCTGCCATTGATTATGTAATCTTTGGTATTTACGCTGTAGTTATTGTCGCAATTGGTCTTTACTCTTCCCGTAAAAACACCAAGAGCGCTGAAGGTTATTTCTTAGCAGGTAAATCTATTCCTTGGTGGGCTGTAGGTGCATCTTTAATTGCAGCTAACATCTCAGCAGAACAGTTTATCGGTATGTCAGGCTCAGGCTATGCTATCGGTTTTGGTATCGCAGCTTATGAGTTCATGGCTGCTGTAACCTTAATCTTAGTTGGTAAGTATTTCTTACCTATCTTTATCGAAAAAGGTATTTACACTATTCCTGAGTTCGTTGAGAAGCGCTTTAATAAGACTTTAAAGACCATTCTTGCTGTATTCTGGATCTGCTTATATATCTTCGTAAACTTATCATCAGTTCTATACTTAGGCGGTCTAGCTTTAGAGACCATCTTAGGTATTCCTATGATGTACACCATTTTAGGTTTAGCAGCTTTTGCTCTAATCTACTCTGTTTACGGTGGTCTATCAGCTGTGGTTTGGACTGACGTAGTTCAAGTTGCTATCCTTGTAATCGGTGGTTTTGCTACTTCATATCTAGCTTTAGATTTAATCGGTGGCGAGGCTGGTGCATTATCAGGCTTAAGCACTTTAATTGACAACGTACCAGATCACTTCACCATGATCTTAGATAAGGACAATTCACAATACTCAAATCTACCTGGTATTGCAGTGCTAATCGGTGGTATGTGGGTTGCTAACCTTTACTATTGGGGCTTCAACCAGTACATCATTCAACGTACCTTTGCTGCTAAGTCAATTGACGAGGCTCAAAAGGGTTTAGCTTTTGCAGCTTTCTTAAAGTGCATTACCCCAATCCTAGTTGTTATTCCTGGTATCGCAGCATACTACATCACAGCTTACAACCCTGCTCTATTAGATCAATTAAAGGGTGTATATGGTGATATCATTGCTACTAACGTTCCAACAATGAGTCAAACTGATAAGGCATATCCTTGGGTTGCTCAGTTATTACCAGTTGGTGTTAAAGGTTTAGTATTCGCAGCACTAGCAGCAGCTATTGTTTCATCTCTAGCTTCAATGCTTAACTCAACAGCTACTATCTTCACCATGGATATCTACAAAGAGTACATTGCAAAGAATGCTTCAGATATCGCTTTAGTTACTGTTGGCCGTATCACCGCTGTGGTAGCTTTAGTAATCGCAATCTTTATTGCTCCTATGTTAAGCACCTTAGGTCAAGCCTTCCAGTACATCCAAGAGTACACTGGTGTGGTTTCACCTGGTATCTTAGCTGTATTCTTATGCGGTCTATTCTACAAGAAGGCAAACTCAACTGGTGCAGTAGTTGGTGTTCTATCATCAATCGTAATTGCCCTACTATTAAAGTTCTTACCAATCGGTATGCCTTTCATGGATCAAATGATGTACACCTGCATTCTAACCATCGCAGTTATCGTATTCGTTTCTCTATCAACTAACGAAGCTGACGACGATGAGAAGGCTATTGCAACTTCTGCAAAGACCTTCAAGACCTCAGGTGGCTTTGCTATCGCATCCTATGCAATTCTATTGATTGTAGCTGCTATCTACGCTGCATTCTGGAATCCAAGCTTAGGTTTTGCTTTCTAATAGCAATTTAACTGAATATCAAAAGTCTAGCCTTTGGCTAGACTTTTTTATTACCAGCTCACCTAAAAACACTTTCTCTGTCACAAATTTAAACAAAACACCAAAATTTTAAATTTATTTATAAATCAATATGTTAGTAACATCGTAAACGATTACACTTTATACAAAACATCACTATTTTTCACTGCAATTCATCTCTTAAATCTCTAGTTAACATACTGATTTATTTAATAAAATAACTTTAAACTAACTAAACATTTATATAGCAATCGTTTACACATGACAAAGTCAAAATTCAACATTTATCCTTATATATCAATACTTGCAATATTTTATCAGTTTAATAAAATATTCCGTAAACGTTTTCGTTTAATAATATTTAATTTATTTACAGATATAAGGGACAAAAACAATGGAAAATGTATCCTCAGGCTTAGCTACCATTGATTATGTAATCTTTGGTATTTATGCCATTGTGATCTTAGCTATTGCACTTGGTGTTTCAAGAAAGAACCATAAGAGTGCTGAAGGTTATTTTTTAGCTGGTAAATCTATTCCTTGGTGGGCTGTTGGTGCATCTTTAATTGCAGCAAATATCTCAGCTGAGCAATTTATCGGTATGTCAGGCTCAGGCTTTGCTATCGGTATGGGTATTGCAGCTTACGAAATCATGGCAGCTGTAACCTTAATCTTAGTTGGTAAGTATTTTATTCCAATCTTTTTAGAGAAAGGCATTTATACCATTCCTGAGTTTGTGGAAAAGCGCTTTAACAAAACCTTAAAAACCATTCTTGCAGTATTCTGGATTTGTTTATACATCTTTGTAAACTTAACCTCAGTTTTATACTTAGGTGGCTTAGCACTAGAAACTATCTTAGGCATTCCTATGATGTACTCAATTCTAGGTTTAGCAGCTTTTGCTTTACTATACTCTGTTTATGG
>JAEWPL010000235.1 GCA_023460615.1 Pseudomonadota bacterium
GTGTTTATCTAGATCTACAAAATGGTGAATTAGGTAAACGCGAAACAATTGCAGATTATTCTCGTAACTTATGTCGTTGGGTTGATTGCCTTGTAGGTAGAGTATTTGCTCAAAGTACCTTAGAAGAGTTAGCTAAGTATGGCTCTGTACCAGTAGTTAATGCTTTATCAGATTTATATCACCCAGCTCAGGCTATGGCTGACTACCTAACTATTAAAGAACATTTAGGTAAGATTGAAGGTGTTAAGGTAGCTTACGTAGGTGACGGCAATAATGTTACAAATTCATTATTTGTAGCAGGTGCAATTTTAGGTGCAAACGTAACTTGTTTCTGCCCTGAAAATCGTTCTCCAGATGCAGCTGTATTTATTAAAGCAAATGAGATTGCTAAACAGCATGGTTGCGTATTAAATGTTGAGAATGATATTTCAAAATTAAAAGATTTCGATGTGATTTATACCGATACTTGGGTATCAATGGGTGATAACACTCCACTTGAGGCTGTAAAGAAAGTTTACATGCCATACCAAGTTAACCAAAATTTAGTTGATAAGTCTGGTGCTAAGATTGTAATGCACTGCTTACCAGCACACCGTGGTTATGAAATCACTGATGAGGTTATGGATGGTTCTAAGTCTGTTGTATTTGATGAAGCAGAGAACCGCTTACATATTCACATGGCAGTACTTGCCAAGCTAATTAATGCTTAATATATTTGAGGAATAAGCAATGTTAAAACATGAGAACAAGCACTATAAAAAAGTAGTGTTAGCATATTCTGGTGGCCTAGATACTTCTACCATTGTACCTTGGTTAAAAGAGAATTATGGTGATTGCGAAGTAGTATGCTTCGTTGCAGATGTAGGTCAAGAGCGCGATGATCTTGAAGGTATTGAGCAAAAGGCAAAGCAATCTGGCGCAAGCAAGTGCATTGTTAAAGATTTAAGAGAAGAGTTCGTAAAGGACTATGTTTTCGAGGCTATGAAGACTGGTGCTATTTACGAAGGTGAGTACTTACTTGGTACTGCTATTGCTCGTCCTATCATTGCTAAAGCAATGGTTGAGTGTGCTCTAGCTGAAGGTGCTGATGCAATTGCTCACGGCGCAACAGGTAAAGGTAACGATCAGGTTCGTTTCGAGAGTGCTGTTGCAGCTTTAGCTCCTCAATTAGACGTTATCGCTCCATGGCGTATTTGGGATATGCAATCTCGTGAAGAGTTATTAGCATACCTAGAAAAGCGTCACATCCCATGTAAGGCTTCTTTAAAGAAGATTTATAGCCGTGATGCTAACTGCTTACACATTTCTACAGAAGGTGGTGAGCTAGAGAACACTTGGAATGCTCCATCAGAGAACGTATGGGTATGGACTACTGATCCTGAGAAAGCTCCTGATACTCCAGAGACCTTCGAGTTAACCATCAAGAATGGTTATGTAACAGCTTTCAATGGTGAGGAATTATCACCTTTCCATATGATGGAAAAGTTAAACGAGATTGGTGCTAGAAACGGTGTTGGCCGTATTGATATCACTGAAAACCGTTTAGTGGGTATGAAGTCACGTGGTTGCTATGAGACCCCTGGTGGAACCATCATTTACAAAGCTTTACGTGCAATTGAGCAACTAGTTTTAGATAAGTCTACTAGAGTATTCCGTGAGCATTTAGCTATTGAGTTTGCTCAATTAGTTTACGATGGTCGTTGGTTCACTCGTCTACGTGAGATCTTATTAGCTGCAGCTGATAATCTAGCTAAAGACGTAAATGGTAAGGTTGTAGTTAAGTTATATAAGGGCAACATTGAGATTATCCAAAAGGATTCTCCAAACAGTCTATTTAACTTCGACTTCGTAACCTTTGGTGCAGATGAGGTATATAGCCAGGCTGATGCTGAAGGCTTTATTCGCCTATATTCTCTACCAAGCAGAATTCGTGCAATCAATGCTAATGCAAAAAAGAAGTAATTCTTTGAAACATTAAAAAAGCAATACGGTTCAGAGAGGGATCTTTGAGCCGTATTTTGTCTTAACAGATTAAAACTTTTAGAGGTAATTATGGCTCTATGGGGCGGTAGGTTCACTCAAGGACCAGATCAAAGATTTAAAGACTACAACGACTCTTTAAAATTTGATTACAGAATGGCTATAGAAGATATCGAAGGCTCAATCTGCTGGGCTGATGCAATTTATAAGGCAGGCGTATTAACAGCTAAAGAAAATGCTGATTTAAAAAAAGGCTTGTCAGAGCTTTTAGAAGAAGTTTCAAAAGATATCCATGCTATTGCAAATGCTGGTGATGAGGATATCCACTCTTATATTGAAAGAAGACTTATTGAAAAAGTTGGTGATTTAGGTAAAAAACTACATACAGGCAGAAGCCGTAATGATCAGGTAGCTTTAGATCTTAAATTATGGTGCAACAAAGCAGTTGATGACGTATTAAAAGCAATCGTTCATCTAGAAAAAGAGCTTGTAAAAGTTGCTGAAGAAAACCAAGGTAAAATTTTTCCTGGTTATACCCACTTACAAAGAGCACAACCAGTTACATTTTCTCACTGGGTGTTAGCTTATGTTCAGATGTTTGATAGAGACTATCACCGTCTATTAAATGCTAAGAAGTTAATGTCTACCTGTCCTTTAGGTTCAGCTGCTTTAGCAGGTACAGCTTATAACATCGACAGAGATGAGTTAGCTCGTAACTTAGGTTTTGAGACTGCAACTTCTAACTCCTTAGATGGCGTATCAGACAGAGATCATGTAATGGAATTATTATCCTGTGCAAGTATCTCTATGGTTCACCTATCAAGACTTGCTGAAGATTTAATTATCTATAATAGCGGTGAAGCTAAGTTTGTTGAGTTATCAGATAAGGTAACTTCAGGCTCATCACTAATGCCACAAAAGAAAAACCCTGATGCTCTAGAGTTAATTAGAGGCAAGTGTGGTCGTGTAGTTGGTGCGTTAACAGGTATGTTAGTTACCACTAAAGCTTTACCTTTAGCTTATGATAAAGATCTTCAAGAAGATAAAGAAAGATTATTTGATGCAATTGATACCTGGTCAGATAGCTTATATATGGCTTCATTAGTATTTGAAGGTATCAAACTAAATGAAAAGAATGCTTTAGACGCTGCTAAGGGCGGTTACTCTAATGCAACCGAGCTTGCTGATTACCTTGTTTCTAAAGGCATTCCATTTAGAGAGGCTCACTCAATTGTAGGTAGAGTAGTTCTATACGCAATATCAAAAGAAAAAGCACTAGAAGATTTATCAGTAGCTGAGTTCAAAGAGTATTCTCCTGTAATTGAGGATGATGTTTATCCAATTTTACAATTAGAGTCTATTCTTGCTAAGAGAAATATCAAAGGCGGTGTAGCTCCTGCTCAGACCGCTATTGAAATTGAAAAGCTAAAGCAAATTTTAGCAACTAGAGAAGGCTAATTCTTCTTTTTAAGGTGGAGGTTGTTCTCCTCCACCTGTCATTCTTTCTGCACAATTACCATTCATTTTTGACCCGTTATAGCTCATAGCCATAAGTTTATGGTGCATTCTTAAATTATGTTAAATAAATTAGGTATGATTAAAGTGTACTTAATATTATTTAGTAGAATTTAAGGAGCTACTATGCTTGCAATTACCGCTGTAATCAGACCTGAAAAAGTGATGGATGTACAAGATGCTTTGTATTCAAGAGGTTATTGCGCAATGACTAAGCTTAATGTCTCAGGTCGAGGCAAAGAGCGCGGGATCAAAGTTGGTGAAGTACTCTATCAAGAGATGACCAAAGTCATGCTTTATATGGTGGTTGAGGATGACGAAAAAGATGAAGTAGTTTCTATCATTATGCAGGCATCTATGACAGGTGAAAGAGGCAATCCTGGTGATGGTAAGATTTTTGTATCTCCTGTATATGAGTCTTACACGATTAGCACTCAATCCTTAGATGTAAACTAATTAAAAGGCTATGGTAACCATAGCCTTTAAAAAATTGTCTAAATGCCAGTTGAGCCAAAGCCCTTTTGACCTCTTTTAGAATCTTCCTCAAAATCCTCAGTAATATCAAAAGTTGCATGTAGCACAGGAACAAATAGCATTTGCGCAACTCTGTCTCCTACATGAATAGTAAAAGGTTGCGTAGAATGGTTCCAAAGTGGCATCATTAAAGGTCCTTGATAGTCAGCATCAATTACACCAGTTAGGTTGCTAAGCACGATACCGTGCTTATAACCAAGACCTGAACGAGGAACAATTAAAGCTGTAACATTAGGATCTGCTATGTGCATAGCAAATCCAGTGTTAACCATTCTAACTTCCCCTGGATTTAGCACAAAGTCTTCATCTACCATAGCTCTAAGATCCATGCCTGCAGAAGACTCTGTCTGATATTCAGGCAGAGGAAAATCAGTTTTTAATCTAGGATCTAAAATTTTAATTTTTACGTTTAGCATTATTTATTTCTAACTGTTTTAAAGATAAGTTCCATAATAAGTTGAGCAATAACTTGCTTGCTTTGCTTATCAAAATGAGCAAGTTGACCATCTCTATCGAAAATCTTTACTTCATTTTCATCTGAATTAAAGCCAATTGATTTGTTAGAAACATCGTTTAAGACGATTAAATCTAAGTTCTTCTTAACAAGTTTGTCTTTAGCGTTTTGTTCAAAATTATTAGTTTCAGCAGCAAAACCTACTGTAAATGGTCTTTGAGATTGACGATGACCTACTGTTGCTACGATATCAGGATTTTTAATCAATTTAAGCGTAATAGAATCCTCATCGTCCTTCTTCTTAATCTTGATAGGAGATGGATTTTCTACACGGTAATCAGCAACAGCGGCACAACCAATCATGATGTCAGCTTGAGTTACATATGATTCTACAGCATGTAACATTTGAACTGCGCTCTTTACGTCGATGCGTTTTACTCCAAATGGAGTCTTAAGATTAGTTGGACCTGAAATTAAAGTTACATCAGCTCCAAGATATGCTGCAACTTGTGCTAGAGCATATCCCATCTTACCAGAGCTATTGTTTGAAATATATCTTACAGGATCAATTTGCTCTTCTGTTGGACCTGCTGTAATAATTACTTTTAAGCCAACTCCTAAAGATTTTGGTAATAATCTTGTTTGGGTAAGCTCAAGTGGCTTTTGTGGTGCAGGTAATTTTTCTTGCTCAAGTCCAAGTTGTGGATGTTGATTGATGTAGGCAATGCGGTTAGATAGGATGGAGCATACATCACTAAAGATTTCCTCTGGCTCTTTCATTCTACCTGTGCCTACAATGCCACAAGCTAATTCTCCTTCATTTGGAGTAAGTACATAAATGCCACGATTTACTAGGGTTGATAGATTAGTTTGAGTAGCAATGTTATTGTACATATTAGTATTCATAGCAGGAGCTACTACAACAGGGCAGGTAGAAGCTAGTAAGGTTGCTGTAAGCATATTGTCAGCAAAACCACCTGCAATCTTTGCAATAGTATTAGCAGTAGCTGGGGCTACTAAGAATAGATCAGCATCTTTTGCAAGACCAACATGGGAGATATCCTTAGCTTCATCAAAGATATCAATAGCTACTTTATGACCAGTTAGAGCTTCAAAAGTATCTTTACCAACTAGTTTTGTGGCAGCAGGAGTCATGCAAACATATACATCTGCACCTGCTTTGATGAGAAGACGGCAAAGAGTGCATGACTTATATGCTGCAATTCCACCAGTTACACCCAAAATTATCTTACGATTCTTTAATTGTGTATCCATTTTTTCCTTCTCCATAAAGTTTTTTTTATCTTTAACTATCGGATTATACAAGGAATTAATATACATCATGCAAGGAATTTTGCTTAACATTGATCTTAAGCTAAAAATTAATATATAATATTGAGATTACCACGAGAGCTTTAGGGGGATCCCTAAGCTTTTAAGTTACGTATTAATAGACTAAAGTTGTCCCAAAATTTATTAATTTTGTAGGATATAGTCTTCTTTTGTGCTAGAATACGTGAACTTTATTGACCCATTAATCAATTTCAGTATTTACTGAATTGTTTTGTTTTTAATTTTTTTGGAGTGTGAGCTAACATGTCCAGAGTTTGCCAAGTTACGGGCAAGCGCCCAACAGTGGGTAACCTACGTTCCCATGCTAAGAATGCGGCTAAGCGTCGTTTTCTTCCAAATTTAAAATATCACCGTTTCTGGGTTGAGAGCGAAGGTCGTTTCGTAAGACTTCGTGTAACAACCAAAGGTATGCGTATCATCGACAAAAAAGGCATCGATGCAGTTTTAGCTGATATGCGTGCAAAAGGCGAAAGAGTTTAAAGGAGACTAAAATGGCTAAGAAAGGCGGTCGTGAAAAGATTCGTTTAAATTCAACAGCAGGTACAGGTCATTTCTACACAACTGACAAGAATCGTCGTACAACTCCAGGTAAGATGGAGATGATGAAGTATGATCCAGTTGTTCGTCAGCATGTCCTATACAAAGAAGGAAAGATCAAGTAATCTTTTCCAGTGAACTTTTGCAAAAGTTTATTATGAAGCCTCGATTATATCGGGGCTTTTTGCTATGTGACAAATTTCCATAATATTTGTAAATATTTTCTCATTTCACTCAAAATTCCTTCCAAATTTGCTGATTTTTCTAGAAATATTGTAAGTAAATTGCTTTTTTAACCTTTTTGTTACTAACAATCTGAATTGAAAATTTTGTTCATTTTGATCATTTTTTTTGATCCGTTCTTTTTTAGTAATGGTAAAATATTTACAATTTAAAAAGAGCTAACAAATTAGTTTAGACTAATTATTAGCTAAGTATAATTTTGTAAAAGATTGTTTGTCTGTCTTATATACAAAGGAAGTCAAAATGAAAAAAAGTTTATTAGCATTAGCTGTTGTAGCTTCAGTTACTTCATTTGCTGCTAACGCAGCTGTTGAAGGTTCATTTGCATTAGGTGCAGGTGCAGGTTGGACTCACGCATTTAATACCGATGTTACAGCTCCTGCTGAAGTTGGTGATAAGAACGGTTACGCTTTAAAGCTAAACGGCGAGTACAATTTTACTGATTGGTTCGGTTTAGGTTTAGGTTATGATTATTTAAATGGTGCTAAGATTGAGGAATTAGGTTATTCAAGCAAGTATCACAACAACATCGTTGAGTTATACGGTAGATTTGCTTTACCTTTAGATAATGAAGGTTCTGATGTATTCTTTAAAGTTGGTCCTACTTGGAATCGCACCTCTATTGAAAATGCTCACGACGATAATATCGGCGCAGTATTAGGTGTTGGTGCACAGTGGGCAATCAATCAGAACTTCAACCTACGTGCAGGCTATGACTACTTCTTCAAGACCTCAAATTATGATAAGTATGGCTTCAAAGCTGAGTCTGATACCGGTTTACTATATGTAGGCTTTAACTTTGTATTCGGTGGTAATACTCCTGCTCCAGTTGTACAAGCTCCAGCTCAAAAACAGACTGTTCGCGTAACTGAGAACCACAGCCTAGCTGCTGGTCTATTATTCCCATTCGATGGTTCAACCATTTCTCAAGAAGGCAAGAAGGCTGTAGCTGATGTTGTAGCTTCTTCAAAGAACCTACAAAACACTGAGTTTGCTGTTTACGGTTATACTGATCGTATCGGTTCAGATGCTTACAACCAGAAGTTATCACAAAAGCGTGCTGACGCTGTTGCTCAAGAGTTACAAGCTAACGGTGTAACTACTCTAACAGCTTCAGAAGGTCGTGGTAAGTCATCTCCTGTAACTGGTAACAAGTGTGATTCTGTAAAGGGTCGTGCAGCTGTTATCGACTGTCTATCACCTGATCGTCGTGTAGAGATCGTTGTAACTGGTGATACAGTAAAAGAAGAGCAAGAATAATTATTTGCTAACTTTGAATTGGGGCGCAGATGCGCCCCTTTCTTTTAATCTTCAGCTTTTTCAATTCCGTCTATCATTTGCTGATAGTAGGATAGGGTAGAGTCTTTAGGGTTTAACATAATCTCGTTAAACATATGCTTAATTTGCTCTAGCACCGTAGCTCTGCAAATAAAGACTAATTGTGATTTCTTACCACCTACAGGCCAATCTCTAAGCTCAGATAATGGGTATAGATTACCTAACACACCATGAATAACAATAGGTTTATCCTGATCTTTAAGATCTAAGATACCCTTAATTCTTAAAATAGAATCACCATATTGCTCTTGCACAGATGAGATAGCAGCAAGTAAAGATAAAGGCTCTAAAGGCTCATCATACTCTAAGGCAAAAGAATCAATATTAGAGTGTGCAACAATCTTTGGCTTAGCTACGCCTACAGTAGTGGTAACGGTAGCTGGTCTAATTGATGATGCAATATTGGGGGTCTTAATGTTAAGCCAGGAGGTTACTTTATGATCGTATGCTTGGTTTGCGTTCTTATAAGGACCTATATCAAAGATTACTTTAGGAGATAGATTGCCTTTGATTGCAGGTAAGATCTTAGCTGACGGATTTATCTTTTGAGCAATTTCATAGATAGCATCCACTTCATCTGAATCAATAAGATCAGTTTTACTTACGATAATCAAATCAGCTAATGCAATTTGCTTTACAGCTTCATATTGATTCTTTAGTTGTTCACGTACATACATGCCGTCTAAAACAGTAATAGTGCCATCGTGGTAGTAGTGATCTAATAAGAAATCGTCACCACACAAAGTGCTAATTACACCTGAAGGATCAGCAAGACCTGTAGTCTCGATAATTACTCGATTAAACTTAGGAATTTCGCCACGTTGAGCTTTAATTAAGTTTGTTGCAAGGCTATCTACTAAAGCACCTTGAAGGGAGCAACAGATGCATCCAGATTGCAATAGCACAACAGAGGAATCTACAGATTCTACTAATTCGTGATCTAGACCAACGTCACCAAATTCATTGATTAAAACTAAGGTATCTTTTAATTCTGGACTGTTAACCCAATGGTTAAGTAAGGTTGTTTTGCCACTGCCTAAAAAACCAGTAATGATATTAACAGGGATTTTATTCTCATCGTCTTGTGGATTATTATCAACTTCTTGTGTCATTTACTTTTTCCTAGCCTATTAGAAATTTTAAAGCATTAGCTAAACATTTTATCCTATATTGATCATCTTCATTTAGGATATCGTGGTAAGCATTGTCAATTATTTCATATTTAGGTGGAATTGTATCGTGTTGATGACTTAAAAAATATGCTTGAGACTCTTTAGTACTTACAACCTTATCGTCACCTGCTGCTTGAACATAAACAGGAATAGTAAAGTCAAACTTTCCTTTGATAAGCTCAAGTTGTTTTCTTAAAGCTTCTTTTACGAATTTAAAGGTTGGTCCACCAATAGTGTAGGCAGGATGTTTTACATAGTAATCGTGGTAATTGTTATACCTTACTTGATTATGAGAGTGGTGATTGATTTCAAAAGGCACTTTCTTATACTCTTTGCCATGAGGAGTAAACATAGTCTTTGTATAAGGTAGAGTACCCAAAGTATTAACAAATAGCTTTAATAAGGTTTTATTTAATTTAAAGTAAGGCCAAATATATGGGGCAATTAAAGCTGCTTTTTCAGGTTTATTTGGCATATTCTTGATGAGATCTAAAGAGATTAAGCCTCCAAGTGAGAAAGCTAATAACTTGTAATTTGTAATATTGAGCTTATCTAAAATAAAGCTTATGTCCTTTGCAAAATCCTCAAAGTGCTCAATATGACATTTTTGCTTATTTTCGAGCAAACGAGTGGATGTAGCTTGCCCTCTAGCAAAGCAGATCACAGCTCCTATGCGTAATTGTCCTAAGGTGTAGAAGAACTCATAATACTTGTGGGCAATTTCTCCACGACCAGGAATGATCACAATCCTTGCAATAGGATCATCAACAATAAATCTAGTAGCCGTTAGGGTGATTCCTTCGTCATTTGTAAAAGATAAGTTCTCTGTATGAGATAAATAGTACTTTTCAAGTTCTTCTTTTTTAGCTACCAACTCATCAGTTTTTAAAAAGGCTTTAGTGAATTTATTCATGGCTTTTTTTCCTTAAGACTTAATAGAAAATATAAGGCAAACCAAGAAAAAGACAACAAACGAGAGTAAATGAAATGATACAGATCACTAGAATCTAGGTAAAAAATCTAATTCTGTTTAAATTAGTGCAAAAAGGACTATTTGCGACGATGAATTGAAAGAATGTTAGGTACTTTTCTCAAATGTTTATTCACAGAGGCAAGATGTAATCTGTCTCGTACTGCAATTACAAGATCAATTCTAAAAGTCTTCTCATCTTTAAGATCAGAGTTGATACTTTCAATTCGAGAGCTAGCAAGATCAATTGCATTAGAAATTTCTGAAACAATACCTTGGCGGTTCTCAATTTCAATTTGCAAGCCAGTTTTAAAGTCCATATTAGCAGTTATAGCGTAGTTCCAGCTTACATTTAAGGATTTGCCTGGTCCTAGATCACTTTGACGTAGATTTTTGCAATTTTTAGTGTGAATAACGATACCACGACCTTGTGCGATATGCGCAATAATTTCATCTCCAGGGATTGGCATGCAACACTGGGCAAAGGTAAAAGGCATACCACCTGTACCTTTAATTGGTAACTCGTGGTGTTTATGAGTGTCAGGATCTAAGAATTTAGCCACGGCAACAGTTAAGATATTACCCATGGCAATGTCGCTATATAAAGCGTTTAAATCAGGCTCTTTAAAGTTAACTAAGATATTCTGAATAGTTTCTTCAGATAAGTTATCTAGCTTTTGAGATCTCAAAGCATTTTGAAGTAAGCGTCTACCAATCAATTG
>JAEWPL010000236.1 GCA_023460615.1 Pseudomonadota bacterium
GTAAACTCAACAAATACTGATTTTTGCATACACATTTTTTATCTATGTCAAACATAAAACCTATAATAAAAATAGAATATCTGTCAAAAGTGCAATGAAAAAGCGTACTGAAGCAATAGTTTTAGCCAAATTAAAAAAACTGTTTACTTGATAGCGAATTTTTATTTGATTGAGATTTTAATGGTGCCCAGAGACGGAATCGAACCGCCGACACGGGGATTTTCAATCCCCTGCTCTACCGACTGAGCTATCTGGGCATATAAGAAAGGTCAAATTTTAGATGGTGCCCAGAGACGGAATCGAACCGCCGACACGGGGATTTTCAATCCCCTGCTCTACCGACTGAGCTATCTGGGCAACGGCGCATATTAAACCATATAAGCTTTGTTCCGTCAAGAGATTTTTTAATTTTAAATCATGTATTTTCTTTGAACGCTAGCTCTAAATGGCAAATAAATCTTGTTTATTGGTAAAAAAAATCCTGATTATTTTTTTTAACAATCAGGATTTTTGTTAAGTTAACTTTCTAGTTTAAACAAATCTGCCATGGCACTGTTTAAACTTCTTACCAGAGCCACATGGGCAAGGATCATTTCTACCAATATGCATGTTTGCATAGGCTGCAGCTTCCTCGCGCATCTTTGCCTCTAGAGCTTGTTGCTCTCTTGCTTGTTGCTCTGCTTTAGCTTCTTCTTCAGTCTTTAATCTTACTTGAATGCGACATAGAATTGAAACTACTTGGATCTTTAAATTATCTAGCATCTTGCTAAATAAGTTAAAGGATTGGATCTTATACTCATTCTTAGGATTCTTTTGAGCATATCCTTGTAGACCAATACCTTGTCTCATGTAATCCATTGAAGCTAAATGCTCTTTCCATAAAGTATCAATGCACTGCAACATGATTTGCTTTTCAAGTTGTTTTTGGTTGTCAGGACCGATGATATCGCACTTCTTCTTGTACATTTCATGTCCAAGAGCAATTACCTTGTTGCGAACATCAGCTTCAACTAACTTATCATCGTCTTTTAGCCATTGAGCTACAGGTGCATCAATAAAGAACTCTGAAGCTAAACGCTTTTGTAAACCTTCAAGATCCCAAGACTCTGCTAATGAGTTTGGTTGGATGTATTCTGATACTACATCATCTAACACATCCTCAAAGATAGTGTGAATAGTATCTGAGATATCCTGACCTTCTAATAGAGAATTTCTCTCCTCATAGATAACCTTTCTTTGCTCGTTAGCAACATCGTCATACTCAAGAAGGCTCTTACGAATATCAAAGTTTCTAGTTTCAACTTTTCTTTGAGCTGATTCGATTGCACGAGTAATAAACTTGTGCTCTAAAGGTTGACCATCAGTCATACCCATACGCTTCATAAAATTCTTCAATCTCTCAGAGCCAAATAGCTTCATTAGATTGTCATCCATGGATAGATAGAATCTTGATGAACCAGGATCACCTTGACGACCAGCACGACCACGTAACTGATTATCAATACGACGTGATTCATGTCTTTCTGAACCGATGATGTGTAAACCACCAGCAGCTAAAACCTCATCATGGCGTTTTTGCCAATCCTGTTTTACTTTTTCAATTTGCTCAGCAGTTGCATCAGGACCTAAAGCATCGATATCAGCCTTTAAGTTACCACCTAGGATAATATCAGTACCACGACCGGCCATATTAGTTGCAATGGTTACTGTAGATGGGCGGCCTGCTTGAGCTACGATATAAGCTTCCTTCTCGTGGAACTTAGCATTTAAAACTTGATGCTTAATACCAAGCTTATCTAATAATCTTGATAACTTCTCAGAGTTCTCAATAGAGATTGTACCAACTAGTACTGGTCTACCCTTAGCAATAGTTTGCTTAATGTCTTCTACAATAGCGTTGTACTTATCGTTTTCTGATAAATAGATTAGATCAGGAAGATCTTTTCTAATCATTGGACGATTAGTTGGCAATACCACTGTTTGTAAACCATAAATCTGCTGGAATTCGTACGCTTCAGTATCAGCTGTACCAGTCATACCTGCTAACTTGTGATACATACGGAAGTAATTTTGGAAAGTAATAGAAGCTAGAGTTTGGTTTTCAGAATGAACTTCAACACCTTCTTTTGCTTCTACAGCTTGATGAAGACCATCTGACCAGCGACGACCTTCCATCTTACGACCAGTGTGCTCATCAATAATTAAAACTTCACCGTTTTCTACCACGTAGTCAACATCTCTCTTAAATAGAGTATGAGCACGTAAGGCTGCCATTACGTGATGTAATAAGGTAATGTTCTGAGAGGAGAATAACTTATCACCTTCTTTTAATAAGCCAACCTTAATTAAAGAGTTTTCAATCTTAATTTGTCCACGCTCAGTTAAGTAAGCCTGTTTTGACTTAAGATCTAAGGTGTAATCGCCTTCACCAGTATAGGTCTCGGTATCTTCTTTTTCTTGATAAATTAAACCTGGAATTAACTTATCTACAGCTTGATATAAAGCAGAGCTATTTTCTGCCGCACCTGAAATAATTAAAGGAGTTCTAGCCTCATCAATTAATACAGAATCCACCTCATCAACAAGTGCATAATTTAACTCTCTTTGCACTTTTTGATCTTTGGTATAAGCCATGTTATCACGTAGATAATCAAAGCCAAATTCATTGTTAGTACCATAGGTAACATCACAAGCATATGCTTGACGTTTTTCCTCTGGACTTAAACCAGGAATATTCACACCTACAGTCATACCTAAGAAGGTATAGAATGGTCTTGACCAATCGCTATCACGCTTGGCTAAGTAATCATTTACAGTAACAACGTGAACACCTTTACCTGTTAAAGCATTTAAGTAACATGGTAATAAAGCAGTTAAAGTTTTACCTTCACCAGTCTTCATTTCTGCAATACGATTTGCATTTAAAACCATACCACCCATTAGCTGAACATCAAAAGGTCTTAAACCTAATGATCTTTTAGCTGCTTCACGAGCTACAGCAAACACTTCAGGTAACAAGTTTTCAAGAGTCTCACCTTGAGCTACACGCTTTTTAAAATCTTCAGTTTTAGCTTTAAAGTCTTCATCTTTTAAAGTTTGAACTTGACTCTCAAGGCCGTTAATGGTTTTTACAATTTTTGACAGTTTACGAACTGTTCTTTGATTACTACTACCAATGATCTTGGTAACAATTGATGTAACAAACATGGTCAATATCTAAAATTAAATGGTTTGAATAAAAAAATAATAGGGCAAATTATACTCTATAAATCAACTTGCTTAAATTGTCTATTTGTATATATGTGGACTAAACAAGGTTTTTCAAGAGAAGAAATGAAAAAACGACCTTCTTGAAAGAAGATTTTTTGTGTTTTTTAGGATTTCTATTGAAATGACAAGAAGTGAATTGGAGCGGGAAACGAGGTTCGAACTCGCGACCCTAACCATGGCAAGGTTATGCTCTACCAACTGAGCTATTCCCGCATCCGATGTTCGAGCATTATATAGAACAAATTTTCTCAGTCAAGTTTTTTTT
>JAEWPL010000237.1 GCA_023460615.1 Pseudomonadota bacterium
AAACCTGTATTGATGATGTTGAAGATACTCCACAAATCATCAAGGTTATTCTCAATTGGGGTACCTGTTAAGGCAAGACGCATGTGAGCAGGAATTAATGTTGCGCTCTTAGCTCTTTGGGTAGCACTATTCTTTAAAGCCTGTGCTTCATCGTAAACTGCCATCTCCCACTTAATTGAAGCTAGGATTTCAGCTTCGATGGCAAATAAGCCATAACTTACAATGAGGACTTCACCTTTTTGCATACCCTCTACCATGGCTTTACGATCACTTGCTTCACTAAAGCGTTTTACCTTTAAGGTAGGTGCAAACTTAGCAATCTCATTTGCCCAGTTTTGACAAAGGGAGGTTGGACATACGATGAGAATTGGTCCTTTTGAGGCTAGCTTTAACATAGTGGTGATAGTTTGAATAGTCTTACCTAAGCCCATGTCATCAGCTAAACAAGCACCTACGCCCCATTGTGACAATCTATATAACCAGGTAAAGCCTTCTTGTTGATAAGGACGTAAATCAGCATGTAAAGTCTTTGGAACTTGAACCTCAAGCTCCATAGCTTCATCACGCTTTTTAATTAAATTAGTTACGTTGTCAGAGAAGGTGCAATCCACATCTCCAAGTAATGACTGCAAGGCATTACCTGCTAGAGCATGAGCTATAAGCTCATCTTTTTTACCTTTTGAAGTTAGTGCACTTAATTTCTCAAGTCTTTGTCTTAAATCACTTTCAATAGCTACATAGTTCTCATCATCTAACTTAATAAAGTTGCCTTGAGAATCTTTTAAGGAAGCTAAAAGTGCTTTTAAGGAGATAAATCTCTTATCACTAAGTTCTACTTGACCTGATACAGTCAAATAGCCATTACCGTTAAGATCGCCCTTTAACTTAAAGGAGGAGGAGCTTACAGAGCCTTTGACATACATCTTTTTCTCAGAGCCCCAGTGCACAGTGCAATCATCTTTATGAGCGTTTAACTCAGTTAACAGATCTAACATGTCCTGTGGGTTGTCAGACTCAAAGTCATAGTCATTCTCAGCATAGAACTCTTTTAGTTTCTTAAGCTTTGAAATTAAGTTGTTACTACTCTCTTCTTCTACTGCAAAATCACGCTCTGCAATAATTGGCTCTGATTTGTCATCCTTTTTAAAGAAGACTGAGGTTTCACCGTATCCTGGAATTTTATAAGGAGCTTTCTCATCTGCAATAGGCTGTACTCTAACCTTAGCAAAATAGCTTCTGCCATTAGTAGATAGGAGCATTACAGGTTTAGTCTCAGACTTAACCTTAGCTGCATCCATATCAAATACCACCTCAAGATCAGCACTTTTACCTAAAGCGATAATCTCATTTAAGGCTTCTTTTGGATAGGTGTTCTCGCCACTACCTAATAAACTTCTAATCTGTTTTTGTACGTTGTTTAAAACAAATACATCTAAAGTTAATTTCTCCGGATCAACAGAATAGAAAACAGAACCGTCCGTGTAACCATGATCACCACACCTTAGACGAGTAACTAAATGGTCGTCTTTTTTACCTACTACAAGTTGCAGTACCTTAGAGTCTACTTTTAACTTTTGGAAAATTTCTACATGATTTTTTGTATCAATAGACTTTAGATAAACATAAGGATGCTCTAATAACAGAGGCATACAGTCTTCTATATTAAAGTTAACTTGATAAGGAGTTTTTCTGCCATAAGTAGTATGTTGATTGAACTCCATAAAGATCTTGATGTCTTTATCAGAGATATAATCTGGGATCTTCTTTAATCTAAAATAACCTAATTCATCATAAGGTACAGAGGACAGAACTTTTTGAGTGCCATCCTCTAAATCTAAAACAAAACTTCTAGGTACATTTCCTAAATTGCCCTTGTCAAATACCCAAGCTAAATGCTGTGAGTGACCTGCTTTTTGAGGCTTTGCCTTTTTTAAAGCTTTACTCTCATCAATATTCTTAATCTTTAAAAGATCTTTTAAACTTGCAATTTGACTTTTCCAAATACTGTCTGAATCTACAAATTTAGTAAAATCAAAGTAATCTTTTGATAATTCATCTAATTTAGGCTCTTTTAAAGCAGGATTTAAAGATGCATAGGTTTTATACAGTTTGATAGCTAATCCAGGGAAAGTCTTATATAACTCATTAAATGCATTTTTTGAAACTAATCTTGAAAAATCTGTCTTAAAAGCATAGGCACAAGCTGAATACAGAATTAGCAGCTCAAAACGGCAGTTACAACTAATTTTAGTGGAGAAAATACTATAAGCATTATCATCAGTATAGTCATCAAAGTTTGGATCTTCTTTACCGGTACGGAAAGAGTTAATAGCCAAAATTGCAAGGCAACCTGCTTTATTAAAAGGTTCTTCCATTTTCTTAAATAAAGCATTAGTCTCTCTTTGCATAGTATTAATGTCTTGATTTAACATTACTCTGCAAAATTCTAAGATTATCTTTTCACCATAGCCATAATCATACTTTTTATTAGTCTTTCTTATTTCTTTTCTAAAGGACAATAAAGTTTGATAGCAACTTTCAAAATCACCTTTCAAAAAGTAATCATAGATTCTAAGCCAGTTATCTGCTTGTTCTGATAAAACTCCATTTACAAGATAATTGTAGACTGGAAGCGCATTTATATCTGTAACATGAAATTTGATTAGTTTTGAGAAAAAATCAACATTACCACGACCAAAAGACACAAGCAAAAGGTCTCTATCTATAAAGTATAATATTTCAGGAGAAATATTTAATGAACTTAAAGCCTCATCTGGGATTGGCGCTAAAGCTTTATAAAAGTTCTCATAATCATAAGGTCGCATATGATGAGGAAGTAGAGAAAAAATTTCTACTTGTGTAAACTCATATTTAGAATCAGCTAAATATAATTTAATTAAAAAAGATGCTTGAGAAGCAGCTTCAACTTCCGCACTGGTCATCTCAAGAGCATACTCTTTACAGCTTTTTTCTAAAAGAGGTAATAGCTTTACGTAAAAATCTCGATACTTCTCAATTAAGTTAACTCTTATCTCATGAAGATATTCTGGTGCGAAATCTAATTTATACACGCTCCAATAAGAGTCTTGACTAGTGTCTGTTAAACAGAAATATTTTGCATCTTCTTTGCCAAATAAATTGGATAGCTTAGCTCTAGAATAGTAGTTCCTAAACATGTCTTGAAACTTATATCGAAGACTGATTTCATCTTTGATTGGACATCTAGGAAAAACCTTTTGGCAGATCTCAACAAATTGGCTTGAATTTTCGATGGCGTTAGGCATAAAAGCTTTAACTTTAAGCGCTAGTCGAAATAGTGAATTGTAGGAATCCCCACCGTTTTTTACTGCAACTTTTTCAATATCAAACATAACTAAGAACTCTTTTAAATAAAACTTGCTTATTCTAACATGCAAGACGATAATTTTTCTTATAAAAACGCAAATTTAAAGGCTTTATGCTATAGTGACTAAGTGACTTTAAGGAGATTAATATGAAAAAGACAAAAACAAAGCTTAAGGTTAGAAATTTCGTGCAAATGCACGTGATGGAATTTAATAGACCTACCGTGTTCAAAGACAAAAAGAAAGAGCTTAAAAAAGGCTACCAAAAACACAAAGGTCATTTTGATGAGAATAGAAAGGATTTTTACGTAAATGAAAATCCTTTTTTATTACACATAGCTTAATTACTTTTCTGCAAATATCAGCTCCTCTGTCTTATTAAACTCATCCTTTAAACTTCTTTCCTATCTTAACAAACCACATAGCTTTGCTTTTATAAGCTTTTATCTCACACTTTACATAAGGTATAATGCTCAAAAATTTTAAGGAACCTTATGACAAAAGACGAATTAGTAGAAAAAATCAAAAAGATTTTAGCCCTAGCAGAGAGTTCAAATCCAAATGAAGCTGCAGTTGCTTTGCAACGTGCGCAAAAGCTTATGGAAAAGTATAAGATTGAAGCTTCAGATCTTGATAATGACTGCTCTATCTCTGAGATAAAAGTTGAGCCTGTTAAAGGCGTGAAGTCTCGTGACTGCACTTCTTTACTTTTAGGTATTATCTGTAAAAACTTTGGTGTTGAGGCTTTTTCTTTCTTCAACAAATCCTCTTTAGCCTACGTAATCTTTGTAGGTCCTAAAGAGATTTTAGCAAGCTGCGAATATGTCTATGTGTTACTTGCAAGATACACCCTAGCTGCTCAAAAAAATTACAACACCACAGTTTGGGGAGAAACTTTACTAGAAGTTTCAGCTCAGGATTTTTACACTGAACAAATAAAACGAATTAACCCAAAGTTCTATCAAGATTTCTTTGGCAAATATATCAAGAAAGTAAAAGAAAATCCAAATTATAGACCAATGGGAGTTGATCTTGAATTTTTAGGTGCACAATTCCAAGCATATCTAGACGTTTACAAAGATTATGACTATGAGTCTACTAAAAAATTCTTCCAAAAGATGGTTAGTGATAAGAGAAAAGCTTTCTTAAATGGCTTTTTATTAGAAGTTGCTAATAAGGTTCAAGAGCTTGCTCTAACAGAAAAAGAAACTGACGATATCAGTTCATATCTTAAAAAGAATTATCCTCAATTGCGCACTTACCATAAAAGAAATAAAGCAATGTCTGAGCAAGAAGCTGGTGCTTTTAATGCAGGAAAAAATGAAGGTAAAAAAGCTCAGATCAATACTGCAATTAACAATCACACACCTGAAAGAAAGAGACTTAAGTAGCTTTTCTTTTTCTTAACAAAAGGCTTGCTAAAGCAAGCCTTTTTGCCTCTTAACTTTCTGTATTACTACAGCGTTTTTAAAGCGACAGCGCAATTCTTTTTACAAAAGCAAATTCCATAGGCAAATATTTGTGTATCGTCATCTCCAAAGTAGGCATCTTTGTAATGCTTGTCTTCAATTTGCTCTATTGCTTTAGTTGCTAAAGACTGCATTTGCTTTAGATCATCAGTGTACTTAAGCTCAATAATTACAGACTTTAAACCATCCATTGACTCAAATCTGATATCGGTATAGCCATCCCCTGCTTCTGCGTTTGAGGAATACTGTGCTATGAGAGCTTCTTGTGAGGAGAAGTATCCATTTAAAAGTGCATGGTAATAATATTCTTTAGGGATCTTAGCGGTGATATCACGAACTGAGATATATCTTTGCAAAATCTCTCGAAGTACAGCTTTTACCTTTGGGGCATTACCTTCAAATATTGCTTCTGTTAAAGTGGTACCTTTATTACCATAGGAGATTTCATCAGAGAAATATTCTTGAATTCTATTTCCAAAAAATTTTTTGATAGACAAATTTGGGATCTTAAAAGGTAATGGACCATTGTCTACATCAAAGGTTGATTTACCTGCAACAGTCAAATAGCCTGCGTAGGCTAGCATGTGCGAATTCCAAATTTGATTCAACTATTTTCCACTAAAACTGCATTTCATTCTTTTAAATTTAAAATTCATTCTTCCATTTAAATTCATCGTTCTTTTATTTTTATTCACCAATCTAGACTTGTTTCACTATCTTTTAAATCTAAATTTCATTCCATTATTTCTGAACTGTAATCCGATATTTCTGCTAAACGTCATAACAAAATGAATTATGAGAGAAGAAAAAATGATCCTGAAG
>JAEWPL010000238.1 GCA_023460615.1 Pseudomonadota bacterium
CCCATCTTTAAAGCTTCTTCAACAAGCTTATCTCCATCTTTATAAGCAAAGTAACCTTCTTGTGGGAAAGCTACAATTTGAATGTCCATGTACTCTTTTACTTGCTCTTTAATCTCAAGCATTGCCTTAAGAGCAGTAAATTTTGGATCAGTTACATCAATATGAGTTCTTACATATTGCACGCCGTGAGAGATTTGCTGCTTGATGGCAATATAAGCACGTTGTTTGATTTCAGCTTCTGATAACTTATCTTTAGAGTCAGACCAATTGTCGATAGCTTCAAACAAAGTACCTGAAGCTGTCTCTTTAGAAGGTAGCGATGCAGTATAGACATAATCTAAATGAATATGGGCATCAGCAAAAGGAGGAACTGTAAGTTTACCTTGTAAATCTACAACCTTTGCATCTTTATATTCTTGCAAAACCTCTGTTCCAAATTTAATGAATTTGCCGTTTTCAACAGCAAAACTTGTGAGTCCTTGATTGTCGATATTTGCGTTTTTATAAATAGTAACTGACATGATTAAACCTTAATCCTTAGATTTTGCTTCAAAAATTTCTTTAATTACGTACATGCCTAAAGTTAAGATGATTAAGAAGGTTGCTGCCACTGCGATGGTAGGATCGATGGTGGCACGTAAGTTCTCCCACATCACCATAGGTAAAGTCTTAGTATCAGCACCTGATACAAAGATAGTAACTACCACTTCATCAAGGGAAGTTACAAAGGATAGCAGAGCTGAAGTGACTAATGAGCTTTTAACACCAGGCACTGTAACTTTGAAAAAAGCACCAATTGGAGTTGATCCCATAGACATAGCTGCAAGCTCTAAATTGGTATCAAAACGAGCAAGAGCTGAAGACATAGTCAAAAACACCATTGGGATAGCAAGAAGGCTATGAGCCATCACAAGTCCTAAAATGGAGTTGTTAAGACCTACCTTTGCAAAAGAGGCATATAAAGCTACACCTGTAATTACAACTGGCACAATCATTGGGGTAAGCATTAAATTTAAAAATAAATTCTTGCCTTTAAAGTTTAATTTGTTAACCGCTAAAGCTGCTAAAGTGCCAATGATAGTAGCAAGTACTGCTACTAATAGAGCGATTATGATAGAACGCTCTAAAGAGGTGATCCACTCTGAGTTTTCAAAGAACTTTACATACCACTTTAAAGAGAACTCTTTTATAGGGTACACAAAGTAGTTTAAAGAGGTAAAAGACTGCGGAATAATCACTAATGCTGGTGCAATAATGACAAACAGAATTAAGAATACTAGAAAATATAACATCGCCTACCCCTTAAGCATTCTTTACAAAGATATTGCCAGTAAGTTTGAAAGCTACAGCAATAATTAAGTAAACCAAAACTAGTAACTCTACAGATAATGCAGAAGCTAAGCCCCAGTTAAAGTTAGTCATGCTCTTTTCAATTAAGTTTGAAAGCATCATATTGTCAGGACCACCTAATAAGGCAGGTGCAATATAGAAGCCTAGGGATAACACGAAAACCATAATTGAGCCTGAGAGCATACCTGACTTTGATAAAGGTAAGAACACATGAGTAAAGCCGTAGAACTTACTACCACCCATAATGCTAGAGGCTAGCATTAAGTTCTTATCAATCTGCTTCATGGTGTTTTGAAGGGATAAGAACATAAATGGGATAAGAATGTGTACTAAAGAAATGGTAACTGCCAAATCTGTGTACAAAAGTTTAGCTGGCTCTTTTACAAAGCCTATGAACAATAAAGCTTGATTTACAATACCGTTGTTTTGCAAAATGATTTGCCAAGCAAAGATACGTACAAGCATTGATACCCAGTAAGGGATCAGTACACCTGCAGTAATTAACACTCTTACTTTTTTGGTTTTTGCATTAACGCTAAGGTAAGCCATTGGGTAGGCTAATACTAAGCACACTAAAGTTACGATAAAAGCAATTTTTACAGTACTAAAAAGTACAGACAAATAAAGTGGCTCTGTAAAAGCTTTAATGTAAAAACCAAAGGTAAAGCCTTGTTTTGATATCAAACTCTTTTTGATGATATCTAACAAAGGAAGTCCCATGGTTAGTACCACATACAACAAAGGAATGATTAGTAGTAACCATTTAGCTTTGTCATAGAGGTTGTTAGAAAAAGTTTCTTTACTCATCGTCTATCCTAAGGTGGCATAAAGCCACCTACAGTTTTTACTTACTTAAAATCCAAGCATCAAAGCGTTCTAGAACAGTGTTTAAGTTCTCAGCCCAATAAGCGTTGTCGATGTAGAACTCGTTTTGCATTTGCTCAGGAGTTTGACCAATACGCTTTAATTGATCTTGGTTTAAAAGCTTGATAGCCTCTGGGTTAGTTGAACCATAAGGAATTTGTGAGGAGAAAGCAGCTTGCTGCTTTGCAGAGCTGATAAAGTTAATAAACTTCATAGCGTTAGCTTTGTTAGGTGCATTCTTTGGAACTACCCAACCTGCTGCAATACGCATACCTTGATTGTAGTTAATCTCAACAGGGGCACCTTCATCTTGAGCATTTAGGATACGACCTGACCAAGCTAAAGCAATGTCAGCCTCACCTGTAGATAACATTTGTGAAGGTTGTGCACCTTTAGTCCACCATACGATAGAGTCTTTGATGGTATCAAGTTTCTTAAATGCTCTGTCTAAATCTAGTGGGTATAACTTGTCAGGGGTTACACCGTCTGCAAGTAATGCAGATTCAAGAACAGTTACAGGATATTGCCACATAGCTCTTTTACCTGGGAATTTTTCAAGATCATAAAATTCTGCCCAGTTAGCTGGAGCTGGAGTATCCTTAAACTTGTCTTTGTTGTAGGAAATAACAGAGGAGTAAACTTCAGCGCCAACAACATGCTCAAGCTGTACTTCTTTATCAAGTTTTTCAGTTACTACCTTGTAATCAATTGGCTCTAAGTAACCTTGTTTACCAGCATATACACCCCAGTAAGCATCGCAGTTCATCACATCCCACTCAGTAGTATCGTTTTCTACCATGGCAATTAACTTTGCGTAATCTGATGGAGTTACTACAGTTACCTTAATTCCAGTCTCTTTTTCAAAAGGTACAATATTCTGTTTTACACGAGCATCAGTATTGGTGCCACCCCAGTCTACGAAAACTAGCTTGCCAGTCTCAGCTGAAGCTTCTTGAGAGGATGCTTTGTCATCGCCACAACCGGTGGTTAAAATTGCAACTAAAGAGGATACTAATAAGGTTTTTGCAAAATTCTTCATGGGAAACTCCATTATTCAAATAAGATAGCAGTGTGGTTAGCATCAAAACCTAATTGAACAGGTTTTGTTAAATCTAGTTGCCTAAAATCGTGGACACTAAAGGTTACGTTTAAACTTAAACTGCCCACTTTTGCTTTAGCTTTAACTAGTTGACCTAAGTAAATGTTCTCGTCGATAACAGCTTTGAAAGTGTTGTCGTAAGTTTGTCCATCCTTTACTAAGTGAATAGCTTCAGGACGTAGGGCAAAGAATGGATTTGGATCTTGATTTTTGATGGTAGTAAGTGGTGTCTTAATTGTGCATTGACCTTCAACTAAAGGGGAAGTACCACTAACTTTAGTACCACCGTCAATTGCCTCATAAACAGCGTTATTTAAAGGAATGATATTAGTAGTTCCCATAAATTCAGCTACAAAGCGGTTTGATGGTTGCTCATAAATCTTTTCAGGAGTGTCAAATTGCTGAATTTTACCTGCGCTTACGATACAAATCTTATCGGACATGGAGAAAGCTTCTTCTTGATCGTGAGTAACTGAGATGGTGGTCATACCAAGCTCATGAGTAATTCTCTTGATCTCAAATTGCATGTCGTGACGGAGGTTTTTATCAAGAGCTCCTAAAGGCTCATCAAGTAATAATAAAGGAGGGTTATAGATAATGGCACGAGCTAGGGCTACACGTTGCTGTTGACCACCTGATAATTGTCTTGGAAGTCTGTCAGCTAGACCTTCAAGCTTGATTAAAGAAAGCATCTTTTTTACTTTTTTGTCGATTTCCTCTTTCTTTAATTTACGAAGCTTTAATGGATAGGCAATATTCTGTGCCACTGTAAGATGTGGAAATAAAGCATAGTTCTGAAAGAGCATACCAATGTTACGTTTATAACAAGGAGTAGTAGCAACATCTTTACCGTTAATAAAGATCTTGCCACTAGAGCAACGCTCAAAACCTGCGATAACTTTTAAAAGGGTAGTTTTACCTGATCCTGAAGATCCTAAGATAGATACAAATTCACCTGCTTTACAAGTAAGGTTAATATCTTCTAAGGCTTTAAAGGTTCCATAATTTTTTGAGACATCTAAAACGACGAGCTCCTGACCAATTCCCATAAATAACTCCAATTAACTAATTCTTTTAAAAGCATTGTGCTCTATAAAGACACAGCTTTTTAAAGTGGCTTAGTCTTGGTGCGGAAAAGAAACTATGTGTTTTAAACTGGTGCGTTTACAAATAAATTGCGATTTATCAAAGAGTAAAGAATGAAAAAGACTGAACTTTAAAAGCACAACAAATAGCAAATTGTGATCATATAAACAGTTTTACAAATGGGGATGAATCCCCATTTGTAAGCAACTTATGCTTTAGTTGCACTAAAACTACAAAATTAAGTAAAAAAAGCTCTAAGATCTTTATTAGTGCAATTAAAAGATCTTAAGTTTTGCAAACTAAAAGTTTTAAAGCTTAAGATTTTAAAAGATAAGTTATAATTGAACGTAAGTAAAAAAGAGTAGTAAGTAGGTTAGTATGGTTTTTAAAGATGAACAAATAATCTGGAAGGTAAGAGCTGGGGTTAAATTACCCTTTGCATCTGAAGATCCAAAAGACATAAATGAGAAAACTCAAGCTCAACCTTTAAAAACAGAAACTACTCAAACTGCAAATCAAATAGCTAATAACAGCTCTGTAGTGGCAAATCAAAATCCTGCTATTGTTAATACTAAGGAAGTTACAAATACACAGTCTGTAGCTAACCCTCAAACTGATGTTGCTCCTGTTGCAAGTCAAAATATAAATCAGAATTCAGTTAAAGCTCTTGATCAAAATACTATTCAGAATCAAAACGAGAATGTATGGCAGGAGGTTACTGAGAGTGCTGAAAAGAGTCTATCTTCTGTTGCAATTCAAACTATTGCCGCTCAAAGTTTTCCTAAAGCTACTGCACTTGAAAGTACTACAACTGTAAAACCTACCGTATCAAGTGCTGTACAAGATGTAGCGTTAAAAACTCCAGTTGCAAAGCCACAAGTTGCAATTTCAACAAACGATACTCTCACCTTTGATGATTTAAACTCACTTCCTATTGAAGAACTTAATAAGCGCTTATTGCTTCAAAAGATTAACCTAAATCAGAATGCTTTTGATGGGAATACTGCTCAAAATCAAGCTACAGTTGTACCTTCTGCTAATCCACAACAAGAGCCTTTGAATACACAGACTGTACTTCAAGATAATAAAGTATCACCAATAACAGAGAGTATAAGTAATCATTCTCAAGATAGTAGTTTGCCAAAAGCACAGGATGTTACTAGCACAAATCTTGGCTCTAACGGAGAACCTGAAGCTTTATTACAAACTATTTCAATAGAAACAGCTGAACCTGTTGTATCTTCTACTTATGATCCTGTTGCAGGTACTGCTGATGTTTCAAGTGAAAACACTCAAACATCAAATTCGTTAGCTTATGGTGAAGTGGCACCTGAATTTGTAAGTCATTTAAAAAATAGTGAAGCACAAGCTAAAGTAGAGCAGAGTATTAACCCTATAGCACAGCAACATATGTTTAATGCAGCAACTCCTGTAGCGGTAGTGGATGGGGTAGCAGTTGCAAATAACGCATGCGTACAAGAAGAGAGTCTAATTTCTCCTATTGCTAATTGGCATTTGCGAAAGCAAAGAGCTGAGGTCTTTATCGATTTGAACTCTAGCGTGGATTTTGTGGAAGGGTTAGTTAACTTTTTAAAATCTAAGAAAGTAGATGTAAAACCTTTTGATGAGAACGTGCATTACTTACCATCTGATTTACTTTTAGTAGATCAAACAAGACTAGTGCCTCAAGGTACTGTGTATTGCTTAAACTTAGGTAAAAGATATATTTGGGACAATCTAAAACTAGAGTTAGGTGATAAGCTCAAATGATTAGTGATAAAAAGTTCTTCACTAGAGTTCTTACAAAGGATGATTTAAACCTAGTACCAGAGCTTGAAGAAATAGCTTTTAAAGCTCAAAAAGATCCTTGGGGTACTCAAGCTATTCAAGAAAGTTTTGAGGATAGCTATGTGTTATTAGGTTTATTACATTATCAAAAAGTAATTGGCTTTTCTGTAATTTTTAATACTAAATTCACCACCGATTTATTAGAGATCTGCCTAACCCCTGAATTTCAAGGAAAGCATCTTGGGCAATTACTTTTACACAATACTCTTTTAAAAGCCTTAGAAATTGGAGCAAAAGAGTGCTTTTTAGAAGTTAGAGTAAGCAATACCAAAGCCTTTAACCTCTATCAAAAATACGGCTTTGAAAAGGTTGGCTTAAGAAAAAACTACTACAACTCTAAAGATGGTACTCCTGGCGAAGATGCCTACACCATGCAACTTGCAGATATTGAAAGTAGACTTGCACTTATCAACTTACAAGATCTTAATTGTAAGTAAAACTTAAAAGAGATTTAGGTTTAGCTTGCTAGATTTTTTTTTGTAAAGTTTAATTTACTTGCTGTCTCTTCTCCAAAATTTACTTGGTTTTCTAAAAAATAGAGGCTATTTTAACTTTTTCTAGATAATTTAAACGTTTACATCAATTTTGTTGCACTGTTTAAATGCAATAGTAAAAATCCAATCTATACCTGCATTTTTATAAAAAATGCTTATATATCAATATATAAAGTCTAAAGAATATTGATTTTTCTTACTTTTTTGTAATTTTGATCACATCTTAATGTTAAATCAATGAAAAACCTATACAATGTCATGCTAAGACAAACAGTCTTAAGTTTTGGCGTGACGATCTATTCATTTGCGATATAAAAGCACTAAAAATGTAATCTATGCGCTATTTTGTTGTAGTGAAAATACTATAATAATAACCTAGGAAGTGGCTCTTCCAAATCTACATTTATGCATATAGCTGTAAATTTAGAGCTAGAGATCTGACCAAGCTCAGATGCTAGGAAAGCCCTATTGTTACCAAACAATGGAAAGTACACTTTTCACAATTTAATACGGTCATTTTGACTATTATCAAACAGGGAAATGCGATGCTTATAGGTATTCCTAAAGAGAGTTTGCACGGTGAGACTAGGGTTGCTGCAACCCCAGATACTGTGGCTAAACTTTTAAAGTTAGGCTTTGAAGTTGCTGTTCAAAGCAATGCAGGAGCTCTTGCAAGTTTTGACGACGCTTCATATGCTCAAGCTGGTGCAAAAGTTGTTAAAGAGAAAGAGGCTTGGGGTGCAGATATTATCTTCAAGCTAAATGCTCCAACTGATGCTGAAATTGAACTAATGCACGAAGGTCAAACTTTAGTAAGTTTTATTAGACCTGCTCAAAACAGTGAATTAGTTGAGAAACTAAATGCTAAAAAAGTTACTGTTTTAGCAATGGATATGGTGCCACGTATTTCTCGTGCCCAATCTCTAGATGCTCTATCATCAACAGCTAATATTTCAGGTTATCGTGCTGTTATCGAAGCTGCTCATGCTTTTGGCAGATTCTTTACAGGTCAGGTAACTGCTGCAGGTAAAGTTCCTCCTGCAAAAGTTATGGTTATCGGTGCTGGTGTTGCAGGTCTTGCAGCTATCGGTACAGCTCACTCCTTAGGTGCTATTGTTCGTGCTTTTGATACTCGTTTAGAAGTAGCCGATCAAATTAGATCAATGGGTGGTGAGTTCTTAAAGCTAGACTTTAAGAATGAAGAAGGTGGTTCATCAGACGGTTATGCTAAGGTAATGTCTGACGAGTTCATCAAGGCTGAGATGGAATTATTTGCAAAGCAGTGTAAAGAAGTTGATATCATCATCACTACTGCTGCAATTCCTGGTAAGAAAGCTCCATTACTAATCAATAAAGAAATGGTAGCTTCAATGAAGGCAGGCTCTGTAATCGTTGACTTAGCAGCTGCAACTGGCGGTAACTGTGAAGGCACTGTAGCTGGTGAAGTTATCACCACTGAAAACGGTGTTAAGATGATTGGTTACACCGATTTAGCTGCAAGATTACCAGCTCAATCTTCACAACTATACTCAACTAACCTTGTAAACTTAGCAAAGCTACTTTGCAAGAACAAGGATGGTCAAATCAACGTTGACTTTGAAGACGTAGTACTACGCAATATGACTGTAACTAAGGATGGTGACGTAACCTTCCCACCTCCAAAGATCAGCGTATCTGCAGCTCCTCAAGCAAAGGCTGAGACTAAGGAAGTAGCAAAGGTAGAGCCTAAGAAAGCAAATCCTGTATTCAAGATTGCAGCTCTAGCAGGTTTAGTTGTGCTATTCATGTTAATGGGTGCTTATGCTCCTGCTAAGTTCTTACCTCACTTTACAGTGTTCGTATTAGCTTGTGTAGTAGGTTACTACGTAGTATGGAACGTAACTCATTCCTTACATACTCCATTGATGTCTGTAACTAACGCTATCTCAGGTATCGTGGTTGTAGGTGCAATGGTTCAAATTAGCAATAGCTCAATTCTAATTGGCATTCTTGCATTTATTGGTGTGTTAATCGTATCTATCAATATCTTTGGTGGTTTCGCGGTTACACGTCGTATGCTAGCAATGTTTAGAAAACAGCAATAGTAGGTTAAAGGAGATAATTTAATATGTTAGGTTTAACTCATATGGCCTACATCCTTGCAGCGCTTCTATTCATCATGGCGCTAGCAGGTTTATCAAAGCAAGAAACTGCAAAGATGGGCTGTCTATCCGGTATGATCGGTATGGCAATTGCTCTAATTGCAACCTTCACTGATGTAAGTGCTTTTGGTTTTGCTGCTATCGTAGTTGCAATGCTAATTGGTGGTGCTATCGGTATCTATGTAGCTAAGAAAGTACAAATGACTCAGATGCCTGAGTTAATTGCTTGCTTACACAGCTTCGTAGGTTTAGCTGCAGTTTTAGTTGGTTTCAACAGCTTCATTCACTTAGGTGTAATTCCATCATCTAGCTGTGTTATTCCAGTAGACGGTACTGCTGAAGATGCTGCTAATGCTTTAGCTCAATGCAAAGATGCATTAGTACAAGCTGCTTCAAAGACCGCTGCAGAATTAAACACTGAATTAGTTGAAATCTTCTTAGGTATCTTCATTGGTGCTGTAACTTTCACAGGTTCTATCGTAGCTTACGGTAAGTTAAATGGTACTTATAAACTACGTATCTTTAAGTCAGCTCCATTACAGTTACCTTTTGGCAACTACCTAAATCTTGCTGCTTTAGTAGTTTCATTCTTCTTAATGATTTGGTTCGTAGCCGCTGACAATGCTCCTGTGTTCCCATTACTAGTAATGACAGTTATTGCTTTAGTATTTGGTGTTCACTTAGTTGCTGCTATCGGTGGTGCTGATATGCCAGTTGTAATCTCAATGCTAAACTCATACTCAGGTTGGGCAGCAGCAGCTTCTGGCTTCATGTTTGAGAACGATCTTCTAATCGTAACTGGTGCTTTAGTAGGTTCATCAGGTGCTATTCTTTCTTACATCATGTGTAAGGCAATGAACCGTTCTTTCATCTCTGTTATCGCAGGTGGCTTTGGTAATGCTCCTGTAGCTAAGAAAGACGATGAAGAAATGGGCGAGTACCGTGAGCTTAAGGCACCTGAAGTTGCTGATCTATTAAAGAACTCATCTTCAGTTATCATCGCTCCAGGTTACGGTATGGCTGTAGCACAAGCACAAAATGCAGTAGCTCAATTAACTGAGAAGTTAAAGGCTCGTGGCATTGACGTTCGCTTTGCTATTCACCCAGTAGCAGGTCGTCTACCAGGTCACATGAACGTTCTATTAGCTGAGGCTAAGGTTCCATACGATATCGTATTTGAAATGGATGAAATCAATGACGATTTCGAGAATACAGATACCGTATTAGTTATCGGTGCTAACGATACTGTTAACCCAGCTGCAGCTGAAGATCCTTCAAGCCCAATTGCAGGTATGCCTGTACTTGAGGTATGGAAGGCTCGCAACGTAGTTGTATTCAAGCGTTCTATGAACCCAGGTTATGCTGGTGTTCAAAACCCTCTATTCTTCAAGGAAAACTCAGCAATGTGCTTCGGCGATGCTAAGAAGACCGTTGAAGAGATCGTAGCAAATATCTAATTTTGCAATAAAGCTCCCCATGTGGGGAGCTTTCTCCTTCCTTTCAAAAAATTCTTTTCTCGCTTTATTTTAAGTAGTTAAAATCATTGCGCTCTAAAAGCAATCTGTTGCATCATTTTTATTTTGATAGCTGTTTTGCTTTCTAAAAATATGTCTCTTATAAGTAAGGAAGTATGCAATAATTGTCAGAATAACATTTAGATAGGCGTAAGCACATAGTTGTATATAGGATCAAGTAAATGGACAATAAGAACGAGTCATGTAAAGAAATCAATTCAACTTTATTTTCTGCTGCGGATATCTTGCGCGGAAAAATGGATGCTAATGAGTATAAGACTTACATACTAAGTGTGATCTTTTATAAGTTCTTATCTGACAAAATGCTTGAGCAAGTAGCAGACTTACTAGATTTTGATGAAGGTTGGACATTAGCCGATGTTCAACAAGGTTATGAAGAAATCTTAAATTCAGAGAATAAAGAGGATTTTCTGAAGGCTTTAAAAAACAAAACTCACTATGTAATTGAGCCTGAACTTACTTATACCAAGTTAGTTGATAATGTTAATCACAACAAATTCCAGCGTGAAGATTTGCAAAAAGCTTTTGCTACTATTGAGCAATCCGACAAGATTTTTGTAGGTATGTTTAAAGACGTAGATTTATACTCAACCCGTCTTGGTGTAAATCCGCAGCAGCAATCTAATACTATCGCAGATTTAATCTTAAAGTTAAATGAAGCTAATGTGCTTGGCCACGATGGTGATTTACTAGGTGATGCTTACGAGTATTTAATTGGTCAATTTGCCTCCGAAACTGGTAAGAAGGCTGGCGAATTCTATACACCAAAGCCAGTATCACAAGTTCTTTCAAGAATTGCTCTTTTAGGACAAGAGGATAAGCCAAATTTGGCTGTTTATGACCCAGCTATGGGTTCAGGCTCTCTATTGTTACAAGCAAAGCACATTGTTAATCCAAATGTAGCAAGTCTTATTAAGTACTACGGTCAGGAGTTAATGACTACTACTTATAATCTTGCAAAGATGAACATGTTCTTGCATGGTATTGCTCCTGAAAAGCAAATCCTAAGAAATGGCGATACCTTATCTGACGATTGGCCAAGTGGCATGGATAACAACTTTGATGCCGTAATGATGAATCCTCCATACTCAGCTAACTGGTCAGCATCTCAAGGTTTCCTTATAGATCCTAGATTTAGTAGCTACGGCGCATTAGCCCCAAAATCGAAAGCAGATTATGCTTTCTTGCTTCATGGTTACTATCACTTAAAAGATGGTGGCACTATGGCAATCGTTCTTCCTCACGGCGTGTTATTCAGAGGTGCTGCTGAAGGTAAAATCAGACAGAAGTTACTTGAGAATGGTTCTATTTATGCGGTTATTGGTTTACCAGCTAACTTATTCTTTAACACCTCAATTCCAACTTGTATCGTAGTATTACAGAAAGGTCGTACAGGCGATAACGCTCGTGATGTACTATTCATTGATGCATCTCAAGACTTTGTTAAGAGTAAAAATCAGAATACTTTATCTCAAGAGAATATTGAGAAGATCATCTCTACCTACAAAGATAGAAAAGATGTAGAAAAGTATGCTCACTTAGCTTCATTTGATGAGATTAAAGAGAATGATTTTAACCTTAACATTCCTCGTTATGTAAGTAATTTTGAGGAAGAGCCTGAAGTAGATTTGGCTGCACTAAAAGCTGAGATGGTAGATATTCAGAAAAATATTAAATCAAATACATCAGATCTTATTTCTATGATGAATGATTTAACCAGTTCAGATCCTAAGGTTCGTGAAGATATTCAAGGCTTAATTCAAATCTTTGAGGAGGATAAATAACCATGACTCCTAAATTGAGATTTAAAGGATTTGATGACGCTTGGGAACAGCGTAAGTTCGGGAATCTTGGTTCAGTAGCAATGTGCAAACGCATATTCAAAGAACAAACTGCAACGCAAGGTGAAATCCCCTTTTATAAAATAGGTACTTTTGGAGCTAAAGCTGATGCATATATTTCGAGAGAACTTTTTGAAGAATACAAAACGAAATATCAATTTCCCAAAATTGGTTCATTGCTTATTTC
>JAEWPL010000239.1 GCA_023460615.1 Pseudomonadota bacterium
AGACGCACGTTCAAGAATTCGTGATACTGACTACGCAGAGGAAGCAGCAAACTTGTCACAACAGACAATTATTCAACAAGCAGCAACCTCAATGCTAACCCAAGCTAACAGCCGTCCACAAATCGCTCTAAGCTTGCTTGGCTAACATTCTCTAAGCTCTAACCAAAGTTCCATCCCATCTCCTCCTGCAGGGGTGGGACTTTGTTTTATCTTTTCTATAATTTTTCAATTCTTTCAAACAGTTAACCAAAAATTTTACTAAAGAAATTTCAACTTTAGTCGTTATCTAATTAAGTGGATCATATTTAAGGTTAATTATGCTAACTAGTGAAATTCGTAATGAGCTCTTAGTTGATGAATTACAACTAGGTACTCGCTTAAACAACGATATTCAAGCGCAGAATCGAGCAGATTTTGCACTAATGTTAGCTATGCTCTCTCAAGATGTAAGAGATAATCCTATTTTTGCAACTAAAGAAAATCCTACAAAAAAAGAAGACTTAAGAGCAAAGTTCCAATTACCACCTGCTCGTGAGGATTACGCAAAGCAAGGTGACTTTGAAAAAGCTCAACAAATGACTGAGAGCTTCCATCAAGACGGTTTGACTCAAGTCTTTTTTGAAGACTGTCTTCAAAAAGCACCTTTAATTCCATTTAGACATGAGATAGCACCTGAAGTGTTCTCGCAACTTCCACCATTATCTCAAGAAAAGATAAGACTAAAAGATCAAGGTAAAGCTTTAGCTTATGAAGCTTTAAAAGAAAAAGGTGAAGGCTTTATGGTGCTTGATGAGATTAACCACGGCAGAGCAATGTCTGCCGTTAATGCGACAGCTTAAGATAAGCTTATTTTGAAAAACACTCCTTAAATCTTAATAAAGCCTCTTTTAATAAAGCTCTTGGACAACCTAAGTTAATGCGCACAAAACCTTCTTTGGGAGCGTGGTACATCTTGCCGTCGTTTAAGTAAACTTTTCCTGAAGTTAAAAGTTTATAAGTGATCTCTTTACTTGTTAAATTAAGCGCAGAGCAATCTACCCAAGCTAAATAAGTACTCTCAAGTTTGGCAACTTTAAAGTCTTTAAAGTTAGTTTTAAAAAACTCTACTAAATAATGATAGTTGTCTTGGATGTAATCATTTAACTCATACATCCAATCGTCACATTCAGTGTAGGCTGCAATCGTTGCTGCAACACCAAATGGGCTTAAATCGCAAATTTCATTGATATTAACTTGTCTATCAATTTTGTAGCGATACTCTTCATTTTGGCAAATGATGTAGGCAGCTTTAAGTCCTGCAATATTAAAGGTTTTAGATGGAGATCTTAGAGTGATAACTTTGTCATTAAAGCTTGTATCTAAGGTTGAAAAAGCTGTAAAGATGGAAGTATTTGGTTTGATATCGCAGTGTACTTCATCACTTATCACAATTAAGTTATGCTTTTTACAAATATCTAGAACTTTTAAAAGCTCCTCTTTAGTCCAAAGTCTGCCAGTTGGGTTTTGTGGATTACAAAACAAGAGAACCTTAGCTTTAGGGGATTTTGCTTTAGCTTCAAGATCTTCAAAATCAAGTTTAAATTCACCGTCTTGATAGCAAATAGGATTTTCAACTGTGACCACCCCTGAATTACTTAAACAAGAGAAAAAGCAGTTATAGGCAGGAGTTTGTACAATCACCTCATCTCCAGGCTGTGTTAAAGCTTGTAGTACAGCTGTTAAAGCAGGGACAACAGCTGGAGTTGGTATAATCCAATCTTGATGTACTTCCTGTCCATAGTGACGTTTATGAAAATCTACAATAGCTTTATAGAAGCTTTCAGGAATACAGCCGTAACCATATACGCCGTTTTTAGCAAGTCTATTTACTTCCTTGTAAATAGCAGGTGCTGCCTTAAAGTCCATATCTGCAACCCATAAAGGCAACACGTCGTAACTTGGCATTAGATCCCATTTGTAAGAATAGGTATCGTGTCTTTCAATGATTTCATCAAAATTGTATTTGCCCATGCTAAATTTCCTCAATTACGCAGTTACTACCTACTCTTTGGTATTCATCTAAAACAATTTGCTTAATTTTTTGAGCGCGGATATAGCCTGTTATTGGATTTTTAACGCTAGTAATCGCACCTGTGATATTAGCTTTAACATCTGAGTATTCAAAAGCTAAATCACAATCCTCATCGAAGCTACAGTTTTCTAAAATTAAGCCTTTAGCATAGCAAAGGGGTTGGGTACCTTTAATTTTGCAGTTTCTAAAGATGACATTCTCACTATGCCAAGCTAGGTATTCACCATCTAAGGTACAGTTATCTACTACTACATTTTTAGCTTCCCAAAAGGCATCTTTTGAGTTTAGAGTGCAGTTAGACACTGTTACATTAGTGCAATTTTGAAAGGCGTAATTACCTTGTAAATCAAGGTTACTAACCTTGATATTAAGACTATTTTGTAAAAGGTAATCGCCATTTACAATCTTACTGTTATCAACAGAGATGTTTTTACAGTCCCATAAAGTCTCTTGTGCATCTGTAAACTCTACTTTATCTAAAAACACGCCTACGCAGCGACGAAACATCTTAGGGGCAATGATTTTACAATTAGACATACTAAGATCACTTGAATACCAAATGGCAGCTCTTGCGTTAGTATCAAAAGTACAGTTAGTGATTAAGGCTTTTTGAATATGCCAAAATGGATATTTGCCGTTGAAATAGGAGTCATTACAGGTGATGTTAGAGCCTTCTTTAATGGCAGATTCACCATTTAGCACTTTAATGTGCTCAAGTTTGAGAGCTTTTTTAAAGAATAAAGGTCTTTCACCTTCATAAATTTGATTTTCGATAACAGTCATAATCTTACCTAGCTTTAATGTAGGTTTTATTATAGTAGGAATGTCTTGATTGTAAAATTAGCGATTCTTATAAATCTCGCGATTTATTATCGATTGCTTGTCAGCTTTTTTCAAAATTACGTAAACAGCGCCACAACCACCTTTCCACTCAGGGGCTGAATGAAAAGCTAAGACATCAGGAAGTTGTTTTAGCCAATGAGCTACATGGCTTTTCATGAGAGCTTTTGGATTTGAGCGTTCTCCTTTGCCATGAATAATAAGTATGGTTCTATACTCCCGTTTTTTAGCAAAATCGATAAACTTCATGACCTGCTCATAGGCTTGTTCAATAGTCTTACCGTGTAAATCAATGTAGTCTGCCTCAGGATATTCACCGTTGCGTAATTTCTTAATTACAAAAGGCTGAATGCCAGGCTTTTTGTAATCTAATACATCATTAGGTTTTACCATTTGTACAAAGCCAGAGGAGGCTGAATCTGTAATATCCTCAGGTTTTCTTACGGCAGCTTGTTGTCTTACTTTTGCAAGATCTTTATCTAAAGCTTTCTTTTTAGTCTCAATTTTATCTTGAGCAATTACTGTGACGTCACCTTCAATTAGATCTTTAAAATCCTCACTGAGGCCTTGTTCTTGCTCTTTTAGGAGAGTTAAAAAATCTTCATCATGGCTAGTCATAAATTATGTAAACCTTATTAGTGGATGTTAGCTGCGTACAAGTAGGTTTTAATCAGTACACAGATGCATACAAAGAGAATGCCTGTAAATCTTACTTTATTGTAAATCTTAAGGGGAGACTTGTCCTCTGGCTCATTTTGACCACCAATTTTACTTAATCTAATTAAGTTACCAGAGTAATAACGAGGTCCACCTAAGCTTACATTAGCATAAGAGCCTA
>JAEWPL010000240.1 GCA_023460615.1 Pseudomonadota bacterium
TATTTAAGACATTGTTTAAATGATTTGCAGGTTATTGAATATAACAAGCAGCAAGAAGGTCGTGTTTTCTTTGGGGCTTACGTAGAAATTGAAGCTGAGGATGACGGCAAGCTTTTGCAGATCCGTATTGTAGGTTCTGATGAAATCTTTGGCAGATCAAATTGCGTCTCTGTCGATGCTCCAATGGCTAAAGCATTACTTGGAAAAGCAGTCGACGATTGTGGTGAGGTGATTACCCCAAAAGGTAAACGTACTTGGTTTGTAAACAAAATCTCTTACACTAAGCCTGATTGGTTTGAAGAGCAAAAGATCGTAGAAAATTCTTTAGCTGTTGAGGATGATGATGTTCAAGTAGAAGTTGAGCAGATGTCAGAAGATGAGCAAAAGAAGATTGAACAAGAGTATTTAAAGACTTTAGTTCACGATTAGGATGTTGTGTCGATAAAATTACCATATACTGATCTTTGGGCACAACTACCATACTTTAAAGCTATGGTTTTTGATTTGTAACCATTGCCCTTTTCTCTTTTTTGATCAGCATCTAAAGAATAATCGACACCACTTTTACCAAAAGCCCCTGACAGAGTAGCTCTTATCTCGTCAATACTTGCAACTTTTGAGGACAAGCTTTTTGACGATAAACTAGAACTTGCCCCACTAGCACCACCTTGCTCTTTTGTTTTCTCAGCTTTTGCTTCAGTAGTTTTTTCTTCTTTTTTATTCTTTATAGTTCCCTTTTGGGACAAATTCTTTTCCTGACTTACTTTTAAAATTGAGTCAGTTTGAATAAAAAGATTACTGCTAGTTGGAACGTTAGCTGCAGTGTTTTGTGCTGCACCTTGGTTTTGAGAGGAAGCTGCGTTTTGATTGAGTTGAGGGATAGTTTCACGAGCCATACTATCTCTGCGGGCTTCAGCAGCTCCTTGCGGAAGTCCGATATTGACAACATTTGAGATAGTACTGTTTACAATATCCATAGAAAGTATCAAATTTTAGTTAAACTACACCCTTACTTACTTTATCGGAAATTTTAAAGTGAAACTTTAAAATTAAATTTCGTTAATAATCAATAGGTTAATTAAAAATGAATAAATTTATAATTTTTTTTAGCTCATCAGGTTCGGTATAAAATGGCATATGACCAGAGTTTTGAAGTACTGCGCACAGATGATATGGAGGGTTGATAATTTTATTAGCTAGAATGGATTTTACTAAGTGATCTTTTTGCCCGAAGATGTGCAAACAGGGGATTTTAATGGAATTAAATGCTTCTCTATGGTCAGAATAAGACATTTTATATATTCCATTTTGTAATACTTCAGTATCAATCTCACCCATCTTATCGTAGGCTTCCATAAGTTCGCATCCTTGCTCTTTAGTCAGTAATCCTGATTGAGTTTGCATTTTAAAGAACAATTTAATAGAACGATTATTTCTTTGTCCATCAAATAATCTTTGTGCTTTGACTACATATTTATAATCAATACCAGGCCAATTAGGATCACAAGGAAATTTGGGGGTGCCACAGATGGATACAAACTTTGAGATCTTATGATCTTTATCATTAGCTATCGCTCTTATTGCTACTAAGGTACTTAAAGACCAGGATATTAGATAGCAATTATTAGGAATAGTATTGAGCAATAAATTTGCACTTTGTCTTGTAGAAATACTAAATTTACTAAGAGCTTTTGATTTACCATAACCTGGCATATCTACAAGCATTATCTTAAAGTCTGGAAATAAGTTTGCCAAAGGCTTTAGAAAGTGATGATCACAAGCCCATCCAGGAGTAATAACCAAGGGAATACCATTAGGATTGCCAAGATAGGTAACACCTAATTTTAGATCATCAGTTGAGTTCATAACGGTATTTAATAGAAGGCGCTACATAAAGCAGCGCCATTTTGAAGGATTAAACGCCTTTAGCTTTTCTATAAGCAATTAAATCTTCGATTGAAAGGCAGGTTAGATCGTGCAGCATAGCAAATTGAGTTACGCGAGGTAATTTTGCCATTAAGCCATCAGGAGCACATAGCTCACATAGGATACCAGCTGGTTGTAGTCCTGCTAGTCTTGCTAGATCTACAGAAGCTTCAGTATGACCATCACGCTCTAAAACGCCACCGTCTTTTGCAACTAGAGGAAACATATGACCTGGAGATGCTAGATCTGAAGGTTTGCCATTTGGATTGATAACAGCTTTAATTGCTTTAACTCTATCAGGAGCGCTTACACCGGTAGTAACACCGTGCGCTGCATCAATTGAAATAGTAAATGCAGTTCCATAAACAGATGTGTTATGCTCAACCATCATAGGAAGTTGCATCTTTTGAGCTTGTTCTTTGGAAATGCATACGCATACGATACCGGAACACTCACGGATCATGAAAGCCATTTGCTCATCAGTTACAGTTTCTGCTGCGTAAATCAAATCGCCTTCATTTTCACGGTTTTCATTGTCTACAACTAAAACACCGCGACCTTTCTTTAGAGCCTCGATAGCAGCTTCTACACGTTCAATTGATGTATCGCCAAATGGTTCTAATAAGTTTTTAAAGCTCATTGTTTCCTCTATATAAATTAAGAATTATTTCTTGCATCAACCATAATTGCTTTAAGAGTTTTTACAGCTTCAGTAAGACCTGTAAAGATAGCTCTTGCAATAATGCTATGGCCAATATTAAGCTCGTTCATTTGTGGAATTCTAGCTATTGCTGCAACGTTTTGGTAGTTCAAGCCATGACCTGAATTTACACCAAGACCGATACTATCAGCATAGGCTGCCATAGAAGTTAGAATTTGTAATTCCTTTTCTTGCTCTTGAGGATTGGTTGCATTAGCGTAACGACCTGTGTGGAATTCAACAAATGGTGCACCAACCTTTTTAGCGGCATCAATTTGTTCTTTTACAGGATCAATAAACAAAGAGCAAACAGTTCCTACTTTATCTAATTCATTAACAGCTTTTTCAATTTTAGCCATGTTAGAAATTACATCTAATCCGCCTTCAGTAGTTACTTCCTCTCTTCTTTCAGGAACGAAACAAGCTTTCTGAGGAGCAACTGCTTTAGCAATAGCTAAAATGTCATCAGTTACAGCCATCTCTAAGTTTAAGGAGGTCTTGACGGTTTCACGAATAATACGCACATCTCTATCAGTGATGTGGCGACGATCCTCACGCAAATGAGTGGTAATACTATCTGCACCAGCTAATTCTGCAATAGCAGCAGCGGTAACAGGATCTGGATAATCAGTGCCACGTGCATTTCTTACAGTAGCAACATGATCGATGTTTACACCAAGATATATAGGCTTCATAATTTCCTTACATTCCTTAACAACAATTAGCATTATTATAACTTGATCTAGTGCAAAAAAATTTAATTTTAATTGATTTTATAATTTTTCTCTTATTAAATAATTTGGTAATAATTCTAGATTTCTAGCAAATTTCTTTATGAGGTAAAAATGACAAAAATCTTAAATTACGGATCTCTGAATATTGATTATGTTTATGATATTCCTCATTTTGTCAAAGCAGGCGAAACTTTAATGTCAACTAATAGACAGATTTTTGCTGGAGGAAAAGGTCTTAATCAATCAGTTGCTTTAGCTAGAGCTGGTGGCGAGGTTTATCATTTTGGCGCTGTAGGTGAAAAAGACTCAGAGATTTTAACATCTGTGTTAAAAGAAAATCATATCAATTCAGACTTCTTATTAAAAAGAGCTGAATCTAGCGGTCACACCATCATTCAAGTAGATGAAAGTGGACAAAACTGCATACTTTTATATGGCGGCGCAAATCAATCTATCACAGTAGAGGAAATTGACAAGGTTTTAGCCAATTTTGAGGCTGGTGATTACTTAGTACTTCAAAATGAAACTAATAACATTGAGTATGTTATCAATAAAGCTAAAGAAAAAGGTTTAGTAATCTGCTTTAATGTTTCACCATTTAATGACTCAATTAAGCAATTACCACTTAAAAAGTGCGACTTTTTAATTGTAAATGAGATTGAAGGTGCAGCCTTAGTGAATATGGATGAAGCTACAGATCCTTATTGTTTACTAGAGGCTTTAGCTTTAGAGTTTCCTGATTCCTCCTTTGTATTGACCTTAGGCTCTAGGGGATCAATTCTTAAATTAAAAGGTCAAGATAGCATTAGTTGTAAGTCCTTTAAGGTAGAAACTGTTGATACTACTGCAGCAGGTGATACTTATTTAGGATACTTAATTACCAATTTATCTAGTGGAATGAATCCTGCTTTAGCTATTAAGTGTGCAACAGCTGCTTCAGCTTTAGCTGTGCAAACTAAAGGCGCAACCCCATCAATTCCAAAAGCAAATGCAGTGTTAGACTTCATAAAGAAATCTAAAGCAAATGTATTAGTAGAAAGTCTTGAGTAAGGTTAATAATCCTTAATTTTGATGTGTTAAAAAGGCGGTTTAAACCGCCTTTACAGTATTTACTTTGAGTACAGTTAAAATAGCCAAAATTAAGCTTGGGAAGATAAAGATACTCAAAGCTTCATGCAAACCTACAAAGTCAGCTAATATTCCTATAAACACTGACAAGATATAACCTATACCAAAGGTAAAGCCTAACATCATGGAGGTTGCAAAAGAGTCTGCATGAGGTAACAATCTTTGGGCTAAAACAATAGCTACTGGAGTTGATCCATATAAACCAAAGCCTGCTGTAAAGATGCAGATAAAGCTTAAGATTGAGTCGTCGGCTTTAATTAAGAACACAATCATCATAGCAATGGTTAGCACGTAAGATAAGATGATAAGTGTTTTCATTCTAAAGCGATGAGCTATAAGTCCTATTACAAGTCCACCTACTGCAGTACCAATTAGCATAGTCATTAAAATTGCTGAAGCACTGACTGAAGATATGCCTCTTGAAGTAAATAAAAGAGGAATATAAATCACTAAAGCACAATAGCAAACTGATCTTAGACCTATAGAAGCTACAAGATATAAAAAGGACTTGTTGTGAAAAATAATCTTTAAGTTTAAGGTTTCACTTGGTTTTGGTTGCCAAGTTTTAACATGTAATCTTCTGATTACTACCATTACAGTAGTTAAGATTGGGATGATAGCTAAATAGGCAAGCTGTTCTACCTCAAAAACTTCAAGATATAAAGCCGTGATAAAAGGTGCTATAGCAAAGCCTACATTACCACCTACAATAAAGATACTTGTAGAAAGCACCCCTTTGTCTTTAGGACTTATGTGAGGAATAATGCCACCTGCTATAGGGTGAAAGCCTGAAGAGCATAGACCTGATAAAAAGATAATTATGACTAAAACTACAGGACTATCAGTAAGCCCTACACAAGAGGCTAGTACCCCTGAGGTTAAAATTGATAGTGGCAAGATGAAACCTAGGTTTTTCTTATCTGCATATAATCCAATAGGAGCTTGCAAAAAAGAAGCTGTTACTTGGAAAATCATGTATAAAAGGCCACATTGCGAATATGAAAAACCATACTTTAGGGCAAAAATTGGCAACAGTACAGGTAGTATGTTGCAGTAAAAATCACCACAAAAGTGAGCAAAACTTGCTAAGGCTACATTAAAGTAGCCTACTTTTGGTCCTATTTTTAGATTAGCTTCCATAATTATTACTGAGATACTTTAGCTAAAATGGTTTGAAGATCTTCTTTGGTAAAGGTATAGGTTTTTCCACAATGCTGGCAAGTCATTGAGGTTCCTTGCTCTTCTTTTGCAAGATCTGCTAATTCTTGTTGAGATAATTGCTGTAAAGCATTCTCACAACGAGCGCGTGAACAAGAACACTTAAACTCAACGGTCTTTGGTTCAAATACCTTCACTTCTTCATGAGCAAATAGTCTTAATAAGATGTCATTAAAACTTAAGCTGTACAATTCTTGAGGACTTAGGG
>JAEWPL010000241.1 GCA_023460615.1 Pseudomonadota bacterium
ATATCTTTAAAGTTAACTTGTTTGCTTAACTTATCAATTAAAGGCAATAAAGTTTCTTTATCAGCTACAGTATCTACTTTGTTGATAACTAAAACTACAGGTACTTGAGACTGTTTTACACGAGCAAAAGCCATCTCATCGTCATCAGTCCAGTGAGCAGGATCAATCACCATTAAGATTAACTCTACATCACCTAAAGCACTTTCAGCGGCTCTATTCATCAAATGGTTAATGGCTCTTTTTTCCTCACGGTGTAAACCTGGAGTATCCACATAAACTACTTGATAATCGCCATCGGTATCGATACCCATCACACGATTTCTAGTAGTTTGAGGTTTTCTTGATGTAATCGAAATTTTTTGACCAATTAGATGATTCATCAATGTTGATTTACCAACATTAGGTCTACCTATGATTGCAACAAAACCAAAATGAGTCATATCAATCCTTCAAGAGTTATTTCTTGTTCTGCTCTAAAATATTAAGCACTAAACCTGCAGCTTCTTGCTCTGCTCTTCTTCTTGAGGTACCACGACCTAATTGCTCAGGGATACCTTCTACTTTGGCTGAAACCACAAAGATTTGATCATTGTCTGTACCTTTAATTTCAACAATCTCATAGATTGGCAAAGGCTTGTGTAAAGATTGCAATAATTCTTGCAATGTAGACTTATGATCTTTTTGATTAACATCTGGTTGGATAGTAGCTAAACGAGAATCAAACCAAGATAAGACAACTTGTCTTACTCTTGCAAAGTTCTCGTTATCATCGATAAACATAGCGCCGATGATGGATTCAACAGCATCTGCGATTAAAGAATCTCGTCTAAAACCACCGGTTTTAAGCTCTCCAGGACCAAGTCTTAAACAATTTCCAATACCAAATTCGCGAGCTAGCTGTGCTAAAGTAGTTTCACGAACTAAAGTTGATCTCATACGAGTAAGATCACCTTCAGGGCACTTTGGGAATCTGTCATAAAGCTCTTTAGCTATGATCATGCCTAAAATAGAATCACCTAAGAATTCTAATCTCTCGTTATGAACCGCACCAAAACTTCTATGAGTTAAAGCTTGATCTAACAATTTAATATTCTGAAAAGAATAACCTAATTTTAATTCTAGGTTTTGTAATTCTATTACGTTGAGAGTACTACCCATTTTTAATCTATACTTCCAATTCTATTAAAACGAATTGCAGATGGGATCCATGTAGGAATTGCACTTTTCTCATCTCTGTCAAACTCAAAAGATAACCAAATAGTAGAGGTTTTACCTACGATATTTTCAAAAGGGACAAAGCCCCAGAAACGACTATCTTTACTATTATCGCGGTTATCACCCATTGCAAAATAGCAATTTTCAGGAACTACCCATTCCCCTGCCTCTAAGCCCTTTTGTACATAGAAGTATTCTTTTAAGTCAGGTGCTGAGGTATTGATTCTAATTAGATGAGTTTCGTCATCACTAAAGGACTCTTTAAACACATCATAGCTTTGAGTAAAGCCCATGAACTCCTCTTCCTCTGTCTCTACCATTCTTGTAGACACTAAGATAGGGGCCTCATCTTTAGGAGCATCAGCTTTTTTAATATAAAGGTGTTTACGGTGATAAATAATTCTATCGCCAGGAAGACCTACTACACGCTTGATAAAATCGATAGTTTTATCCTCAGGATATTTAAACACGATAATATCACCACGTTTTGGTTTTTCTCCTTCAATGATAGTGCTATTAGTTAGTGGATTTTTAATACCATAAGATCTTTTATCTACAGCAATAAAATCCCCTGACAATAAGGTAGGCATCATAGAGCCAGATGGAATTCTAAAAGGTTCATAGAAAAAGGATCTAAACACAAATACAAATAGCAACACAAAAAATAAGCTACCTACCTGACCTAAAACACCTTTAGGCTCAAGAATTTGTTTACGCTCTTTTTTAGTAAGTGTCTTAGCTTCTTGTGCTTTTAATAAATTTAATTTGCGCTTTGGTCTTTCCTTAATAAAATCATAGGTCCAGGCAGCTCCTGAAACTATGGTTGCAATAAGTAAGATAAAAGCAAATAAATTTTCATTTATGCTTTGGATCATTTTTACTCCTTACCTACCTTCAAGATAGCTAAGAAAGCATCCTGAGGTACTTCAACTTTTCCTAGTTGTTTCATACGCTTTTTACCAGCTTTTTGTTTTTCTAAAAGCTTGCGTTTTCTTGTAATATCACCACCGTAGCACTTAGCTAGCACGTCTTTTCTTAAGGCTTTAACGGTGCAACGAGCAATAATCTGAGAACCAATAGCAGCTTGAATTGCGATATCAAACATTTGTCTTGGAATTACTTCCTTCATCTTCTCAACTACTGCTCTACCACGAGATTGAGCAACAGATCGATGAAGAATAATTGCAAGAGCGTCCACGCGCTCACCTGCAATTAGAATATCCATACGCACTAAATCGTCGCAATTAAATCTCTTAAAGCCATAGTCAAGAGAAGCATAACCACGGGAAGCTGATTTAATTCTGTCAAAGAAGTCTAGCACTACCTCAGACATAGGAATGTCATAAGTTAGAGCTACTTGCTCACCGTGATACTCAAGACCTACTTGAATACCGCGCTTTTCTTGGCAGATCTTCATGATGGAGCCTACATACTCTGAAGGCATCAGCATACGACACTCAGCAATAGGCTCACGGATCTCTGCAATATTTGAAATAGGTGGTAACATCGCTGGAGAATCAATATGTAAGATCTCACCATCGGTTTGTAAAATCTCATACACTACAGTTGGTGCTGTAGTGATTAGATTTAGGTTGTATTCGCGCTCTAAACGCTCCTGGATGATCTCCATGTGGAGCATTCCTAAGAAGCCACATCTAAAACCAAAGCCTAAGGCTTTTGAGTTTTCAGGCTCAAAGAATAAGGAAGCATCATTTAAAGACAATTTCTCTAGAGCATCTCTAAAGGCATTGTAATCTTCAGTATCCACAGGGAACATACCTGCATATACTTGAGGTTTTACCTTTTGGAAACCTGGTAGAGGTTCTGAGCAAGCAGGTTTTACGTGAGTGATAGTGTCACCTACTGGTGCTGCGTGTACTGATTTAATATCACATACAACCCAACCTACTTCACCACAATTTAAAACATCAACCTTCACACGCTTTGGAGTTGAAATACCTAAGCCTTCAACTTCCCAAGCAACGCCTTGTGACATCACTTTAATCTTGTCACCACGACGTAAAGTACCGTTTTTAACACGTACTAAAGCTACTACACCTAAGTAATCATCAAAATAAGAATCGATAATTAAAGCTTGTAGTGGAGCATTAGGATCACCACTTGGAGCAGGAATATCAGAAACAATTCGCTCTAATACATCTTGCACGCCTAAACCAGTTTTAGCAGAGCACTTGCAAGCATCTTGAGCTTCAATGCCAATAAGATCTTCGATTTCATCGATAGCTCTTTGAGGATCTGCAGATGGTAAATCGATTTTATTTAATACAGGAATAACTTCTAAGTCTAAGTTTACAGCTTGGTAACAATTAGCTAGAGTTTGAGCTTCTACACCCTGACTTGCATCTACAACAAGTAATGCGCCTTCACAGGCGAATAAAGAACGTGATACTTCATAAGAGAAGTCTACGTGACCTGGGGTGTCAATAAAGTTTAATTCGTAGGTCTTACCATCTCTTGCCTTATATTTTAAGGTTACAGCTTGAGCTTTGATGGTAATACCTCTTTCGCGCTCGATATCCATGTTATCAAGCACCTGGGAGGTCATTTCGCGGTCAGTTAAACCGCCACATAGTTGAATAAATCTATCAGATAATGTAGATTTGCCATGATCGATATGAGCAATTACAGAGAAATTTCTAACTAAAGAACGATCATAAATTTCAGCCATTATTTCTTCCAAAGGTTATCTATAGGCACAAATATGCCTGTACAAAAAAAACATAAACTCGTATTTTAACAGTTTAGGAGTGCTTTTTGACAAAAATCTTTAATTGGTATGTTTAATTTTTGATAGAACTAGGCTACTTAATTCTAATGGGATTTCACCTACCACTGCATACTCATATTTATCACTATTTTTTCTAAATACAGTTAAAGTTCCATCAGA
>JAEWPL010000242.1 GCA_023460615.1 Pseudomonadota bacterium
CAATTAAGAATCTACGAACTGTATCACGACCAAAATCGTAAATTAAAGAGTTCCAATCAGGATGCCATCCACGACGAGGATCTTCATACTCGTAAACACAGGTACCATCAAACTTAGCAAGACCAAAAGCATCTGTTGGGAAGTGGGCTGGAACCCAATCTAAGATCACACCAATACCATTTTGGTGGAAGGTATCGACGAAGAATTTAAAATCGTCAATAGAGCCAAAACGAGAGGTTGGAGCAAATAGACCAGTTGGCTGATAGCCCCAAGAGCCTGAGAATGGGTGTTCCATAATAGGCATTAACTCAATATGGGTATAACCCATGCTCTTAACGTAGTCTAGTAACTCTACAGCAAGTTGTCTGTAAGTTAATGGTTGACCATTCTCGTCACGCTTCCAAGAGCCTAAATGTAACTCATAGATGGACATTGGCTGCTCAAGCTTATTATTAAGCTGAGATTTACGCCAAGCATCATCATTCCAAGTATAAGTAGTGTGATCTGAAATAATAGAAGCAAAGGATGGGTACTGCTCATGGTAGAAACCTACAGGATCTGCCTTATGAGGTAGACGATTACCATTAGGATCTTTAATCTCGTACTTATAACGCAAACCTGCGCCTAAACCAGGAACGAATAAAACCCAATGACCTAGTAAACTTCTAGCCATTGGCAATCTTCTGCCATCCCAGAAGTTAAAGTCACCAATGACACTTACAGCACTTGCTGATGGTGCATAAACGGCAAACTTAGTACCTTTAATCTTTACACCATCAACTTCAATTTCGATTAGCTGAGCGCCTAAAGTCTTATAAATATTCTCAGGATCTTCATTCATGGTATTTAAACCATAGAATGCTTCATCTCTGAATTGATATGGATCGATTACTTCAATAGTAGTGTCTTTGTATTCAACCTTAAATTTGTAATTAAAAGGTTTCTTAACCTCTAAGTACTCTTCAAATAGACCATCTTCATGGACCATTGATAAAGAGCAAATCTTTTTCTTACCCTTTAGAGGATATACATCTACACTCTTTGCATCTGGCAACCAGGCACGAAGAAGGTATCCTTCCTTGCCTTCTACCTTTTGTAGACCTAAAGTCTCAAAAGGATTGCCAATCTTGGCATTATTGAAATCATCGATCAACATATTGTGCACTCCTTAGCTATCAATTTTATTGCGTGCTAATGTCATTTTATTTGTCATATCTAGAACATCTTGATCAACAAAGATGTCCTCTAAATCACGAGTTAGCTTACGACGCCAGTTTGGATACTCGCTGTTAGTACCAGGAACGTTAACTGGCTTATCTACACCAATCCAATCCTCTACTTGAGAACTGAATAGAGAGCAAGAACCAGTACACATATGTACCTGTAAAGCGCAAGCTAATTCTTTATTCATAACAGACTGTGATGCATCTCTTGTATAGGTATCTGCAATTGAACCTAAGCCATGCATACTGTCTAGAATTCTTTGTTTTGACTCAGCTCTTTGAGCTTGTAAGTTGTCAGCTTCTTGTTGGGTATAAATACCAAGTTTTTGACCTAGTTGTAAATCATAATAGTGCCACCAGCCTACTAGAGTTGGCATATCATGAGTAGTTAGAGCTGACATAGCTTGAGAAATGTAGTCACGTGGTGCAATGTAGCCACCGTCTGGAGCTTTCTCATCGAAGAAGATCTTATAAGAGAAAGCACCTACATGTCTTAAAGCCTTAGTTAATTCAACAGGAATTGTACCTAAATCTTCGGTGATTACTAAGCACTTATTACGATGGGACTCTAGAGCAATAATACCTAGTAAATCGTGCATATCATAATGTACATAAGCACCCTTTGAAGCAGGCTCGCCCATCTTAGTTAACCATAATCTATATAAACCTGCAGCATGATCAATACGGATTGCACCGCAAGACTTCATGTTAGCTTGGTACATAGCAATCATTGGCTTGTAACCACACTCTTTTATAGCCTTAGGTGACATTGGAGCTAAACCCCAGTTTTGACCTAGAGGTCCTAGTGGATCAGGTGGAGCACCGATTGAGCCTGTTGGTCTGAATACATTATCAACATCTGCCCATACGTCACAGCTTTGCTTTGCAACACCGACAGCTAAATCTCTGTAAGTACCAATTAACATACCAGCATCTTTTGCGGCTTTATAAGCATTGGTTAATTGCTCTGAAGCTAAGAACTGTAAGTAGCAATAGAATAGAACGTCTTGATAATGATCAGCACGCCATTTTGCAACTGCAGGTGAATTTACATACTGTAGCTCTTTAGGGAAATCTTCCCAAGAACTTGCTTGTACACCTTGATTATATAAGCTTTGTTGTAAAGCATCATAAGTTGCAAAGTTTAGAAGATTCTCACCGCCTTGCTCTAAGAAGTAATTGAATTTAGCACCACGAGCGGTAGTTGCGTCATTTACCTTAACATTATCAAAAATTGTACGTAAGGCTTTTAGCTTTAGCTGTAATACGCCACGATAATCAACATACTCTCTTTGACGTAATTCGTTAATCTTAGTTACATATTCTTGACTGTGAATTAAGTCTAGAGCCTTTTGACACTGTTGTAATTCAGGTACTTCATTTACGCTGATGTAAATGATGTTGATCCAATTTCTTGAAGATGGTGAATATGGACTTACACAAGATTCATCAGGATTTGCTGGATATCCTGCGTGCATTGGGTTTAAGCCTACAAATTGACCACCGCACTTGTGCACGCCTAAAAGTAATTGTCTTAAATCAGCAAAATCGCCGATACCCCAGTTATCTCTTGAACGAACAGAATAAAGCTGTGAGCTTACGCCCCAAACTTTTTTACCGCTTTCAATTTCTTGTGGGGTGTACATCTTTACAGGTGTACGAATAAGTGACATTTCAATAGATCTTATGGTCTTGTGCTTTGACTTAATCTCACAACTTAAGTGATGATAACCATAAGGTAAATTAGTAATAATCTGGTAACGGCGAATGTCGTAAACAACATTGTCTACGGTTTTGAAATCAGCAATTTCAACTTGCTCTAAAGGTAAAGTTCTTTGTACACTTCTGCCATCTTCTAACTTAATTTCTAAAGTTATAGTAGCATTCTCATCTTCGCCAAAAGACTCAGGTACACGAATATAAACCTGCTTATGATCCTCGTCATTTAAAATGCATACAGGATCGACAACATTTTTAAATTCTTTAGTAACTTCCTCTTGAAGCATAGCCTCAAGAGCTTTTTGGTCATGTACTGGATAACCTAAAATCTCTAAAGTGTTTACACGACTCTCCTCTGATAGAGTAATTAAATTATGAGAAGCGTCTATGTATTGTCTAGCAATGCCTTTTTGGTCTGCTAATTGCTGAATGTCAATCATTGTTATACCGTTATATTCAAATGTCTAAAATTAAATAAATTTTCATAAAGAAAATGAAGTTTTTGTAATCTTACTATGATACAAAAAATAGAATGTCTATGCTCATAAAATAACGCATTCATCCTATGTTTTATCTAATTATTTGACCTAAGCTAAATTTTTAAAATTAGAGCTTATTTGTTTAATTTTGTGTATTGACGGTGTATTAATTGCAATTTTTTTGCATTTTGTAAAAAATCTTTGGACTAAATTAAGCACAACTTAAATTTATCGCAAAGATAAAAAATCACAAAGTTTCTAACTTTTTGCACCAAAATATGCAAATTTTTTTCACTAATTTTAGAAAAATTTTATTAAGTTATCTTATTGTTTTATATAAATAATTTACTTAGTAAATCACAAAATAAAGCTTATATAAAAAGAATTAACAAGGTTTTAATAAAACTTAGATATAAAAAAATCACATTTTCGACTATAATATGCGTGCTTTTGAATAGAAAGTACTTTTATAAAAGTTCTAACAATAGAACCTTACTTGACAAAATTAAGTTTTAGAGTATCTTTTTATTGTTTTATTTTTTTCGTAAATTGTTAACTACGGGTAACATTTAATATGACTATTAAAGTTGGTATTAACGGCTTTGGCCGTATCGGTCGTTTCGTATTCCGCGCTTCAATCTATCGTCCAGAGTTAGGCATTCAGGTTGTTGGTATTAATGATTTATTACCACCTGATTACATGGCATACATGTTAAAGTTCGATACTATGCATGGTGCTTTCCAGGGCAAAGTTGAAGTTAAAGATGGTAACTTAATCGTTAACGGTAACACCATCCGCGTAACTGCTGAGCGCGACCCTGCAAACTTAAAGTGGGGCGATGTTGGTGCAGAGTACGTTGTTGAGTCAACTGGCTTCTTCTTAACAGACGAGTTAGCACGTAAGCACATCCAAGCTGGTGCACGTCGTGTTGTTATGTCAGCTCCTTCAAAGGATTCAACTCCAATGTTCGTTATGGGTGTTAACAACGATACTTATGCTGGCCAAGACATCGTTTCTAACGCATCTTGCACCACCAACTGCTTAGCACCTTTAGCTAAGGTTATCAACGACGAGTTCGGTTTAGAGCAAGGCTTAATGACCACTGTTCACTCAACAACAGCTACACAACGTACTGTTGACGGTCCTTCATTAAAGGATTGGCGTGGTGGCCGTGGTGCTGCAGGTAACATCATTCCTTCATCAACTGGTGCTGCAAAGGCTGTTGGTAAGGTAATTCCTGAGTTAAACGGCAAGTTAACTGGTATGTCAATTCGTGTTCCAACACTAGACGTTTCAGTAGTTGACTTAACATGTACCTTAAAGAAGGGTGCTTCATACGAAGATATCTGTGCTGCTATCAAGGCTGCTGTTGCAGGTCCTATGAAGGGCATTATGGATTACACTGATGAAGCAGTTGTTTCTTCAGACTTCTTAGGCAACACCCACACTTCTATCTTCGATGAGAAGGCTGGTATTGCTTTAACTGATAAGTTCGTTAAGTTAGTATCTTGGTACGACAACGAAATCGGTTACTCAAACAAGGTTCTTGAGTTAATCAAGTCTATGGAAGAGTCAGGCAAATAATATTTGCTACTAGTTCTATAAGAAAGCCTCGCAATGCGAGGCTTTTTCTTTATGTCTATAGTTGAAAGGCAAAGTGTTTAATACTCTGCCCTTAACATTTTCTTATCTAATTAAAATCCTCTGCCTTAAGTGGAATTGGACTTTCAAGATCACGAGTGGCACTTTTACCAATTAGTGTATCAATTAAGTAAGGCTCTAAACCTAAAGCAGGTCTTACACTCTTTACATGCTCAATGGTTAACACTTCACCTTTTTTCATTGGCTTTACAAGATAATAAGAGCGTCTGCCATTTCTCATACCCCACTCATCGTCTTGTAACTTCACTTCTTTAACCCCTAAAGCCTGTGATACCATCTTAGCATCTTTAACAAGCTTAGTAAGATCAGCTACATCCATAGAAAAGGCTGAATCCACTCCACCTTTACTTCTATCATCAGTAAAGTGTTTTTCAATCATGTCAGCACCAAGAGCGATGGCTGCAATATCTAGTTCATCGCCTAAAGCATGGTTTGAAAGACCAGTTTTGCACTTAAACTGCTCTTTTAAATAAGGAATTGATAATAAGTTAAACTTGGTAGGATCGGCAGGATATCTACTCTCACAATGCAATAAAGTTAAGTCCTCAATCTTATGAGATCTTACCACCTCAACTGCTCTTACAATTTCCTCAAAAGTAGCTAAACCTGTGGACATTACCATAGGCTTTCCTTTTGAAGCACAGTAATCTATGAGTTTAAGATCATTTAATTCATAGGAAGCAATCTTATAAATAGGACAACCTGCCTCCTCTAAACAATCTACATCCTCAAAACTAAAAGGAGAGCTAAATAGTAGGATGCCATGAGCTTTAGCATGCTCAAACAATGGTTTCATCCATTCTCTTGGAGTTTTAGCTTTTTTGTAGAGTTCATAGTAGGTCATGCCTCCCCATAAACCGCCCTTTAGTAAAAACTCATCACGTTTTGAATCTAATGTTAAACTGTCTTCAGTATAGGTTTGAATTTTTATGGCATCAGCACCACAAGCGTGTGCTTTCTCCATCAATTCAATTGCTCTATCTAGTGAGCCGTTATGGTTACCAGATAACTCAGCTACAATCATTGGTTTTGACATAACAATCCTTATGTTATAAAACATTGGCGAAAAACCACACAGCTTGCTGTGTGGATGAAAGCCACAAATGAACACTTTACAATAACAAATAAATATTATATATTACATTTAAATTTGATTACTTTAGATTAAAATATT
>JAEWPL010000243.1 GCA_023460615.1 Pseudomonadota bacterium
TACTTAAAGATACGGTATTTTGGTGCATTACAGTAGTTTCTAACTAGAGCTAATACAGAGCCAAAGATAATACCTAAAATCACTGCTATAGCCGAGATGATAACAGTAAATAAGGTACCTTTTAAAATATAAATAATAATGGCATCAATGCTTAGAATATGAAAACTTGCTAGCCATTCTTGCATAAGTGTTGCTTCCATCTTTATTTTCCTTATTTAGCTGTTGAACTCATACGGTCACGTTTTTTAAGATTGTTTTCCCAATTACTTGCAAGTTTTGATAATGGGTAGCAGAAAACAAAGAATAGTAAACCACAAACTAAGTAAGCAGGACCATAAGCACCACCAGTTGAGGCACCTGTTACGAAGTTGTAGGTTAAGGAGATTAAATCAGTACCACCAATAATATATAAGCAGCTAGTGTTTTTAACTAAGTTTACAACTTGGTTTACCATAGGTGGCAAAATGATTTTGATGCTTTGAGGTAGGATGATGTAGTACATGGTTCCAAAATAATCAAAACCTTGACTTTGTGCTGCCTCAAATTGTCCTTTATGAATAGATTGAATACCAGCGCGAATAACTTCTGCCATATAAGCGCCATGGTATAAGCCAATGGAGATAATACCAGAGGCTAAAATACCTATACCATTACCTGAAAAAGATAAGGCATAGTAAAGGAAACAGATTTGTAATAATAATGGAGTATTTTGAATAAACTCAACATACACACGAGCAATAGCTTGTAAGCTTAGTTTATTTGAGGTAGCCATTAAACCAAATATTAAGCCTAAAGTTAAGCTGATTAAAAGTGATATTAGAGATACTTGTACAGTAGTTAAAAAGCCTAGAATAAAGGTATCTTTATAGTGCCATACCATCATCCAAGCATCTAGTGAAAACAAATTACCCATTATTATTCCTTAATATGTAAAGGTGGCTTTACGCCACCTTAAAGCTTATTGTAAGTTATTCTCTTTGATTAACTTATCAATAGTACCGTCAGCTAACCACTTTTCGATTAGCTCGTTAATAAAAGGTGATAAACCAGAACCCTTCTTAGTTACAACACCATATTGTTGTGGTGCAAACTTCTCATCGATGAAGTTACGTGACTTAGTCTTATAAATGTTTAGAATTGACTTATCCACGCAGAAAGCTTGAACCTCACCTGCAGCAAGTGCTGTTGAAATAGCAGGATAGTTATCAAACTGATGGAACTTAACACCTTCAGTCCAAGTTGCTGGATCAAACTTAGCAGGATCAAAGCCTTTACCTTCGATTACTTTATTGTCAATCATAGCTGCAACTAGAGCACGACCTGAGGTTGAACCTGAAGAAACACCTACAGTCTTACCAACTAGATCTTTTAAGCTATGAATGTTTGAAGCTTGCTCAACTAGAACTGATACTGCATCAGTGTAGTATGGGGTTGAGAAATCCCAGTTCTTTTTACGCTCATCAGTGATGGTAAAGGTTGCTAGTACACAATCTAGATCACCTGAGTCAATTAACTCTGAACGGGTAGCAGCTGTTACGGCTGTGAACTCAACTTCAACGTCTTCACCTATCTCTTTAGCAATCATTAAAGCTAAAGTGTCTTCTAAACCTTTATATTCGCCTGTTAAAGGATCTTTTACAGAGAAACCTACAACATCGTTCTTTACGCCTACACGTAACACACCATTATCCTGAATGGTTTTAATCTCTTTGATGTCAGAAGGAGCTGCAGCCATTGCTTGATTGGATAAAGCAAAAGCGCAAGACGCTGCTAACAAGGTTTTAATAATTTTTGATTTAATTTTCATAACAAGCTCCTTAACTAGCTTAATGTTTTAATATTTTTCCTAAAAATTGTTTTACACGCTCATTCTTAGGCTCTGTGAAGAAGTGTTCAGGAGTACCTTCCTCAATGATGGTGCCATCAGCCATAAATACGACTCTATCAGCAACCTGTCTTGCAAAGCCCATTTCGTGAGTAACTACTACCATGGTGATATTAGATTCTTTAGCAAGCTTAATCATTACATCTAATACTTCCTGAATGGTTTCAGGATCTAGAGCACTTGTAGGCTCATCGAATAGAATGATCTTAGTTTGGGCACATAAAGCTCTAGCAATAGCGATACGCTGTTGCTGACCACCAGATAGAGTAGATGGGTATACATGAGCCTTATCAGAAAGTCCTACCACCTCAAGATAGTGCATAGCTAGCTCTTCAGCTTCTTTTTTGCTCTTTTTGAAGATCTTAATAGGTGTAAGAGTTAGGTTATGTAATACATCTAAATGAGGGTATAGATTAAACTGTTGGAAAACCATAGACTCGTATTCACGAATGATCTTGGTTTTATTCTTTTGGGTAAGCTCTTTACCATCAATATAAACATGACCTGAGGTTGGAACTTCTAGAAAGTTCATGCAACGCACAGTAGTGGATTTACCAGATCCTGAAGGACCGATAATCACAAGCTTTTCACCTTCAGCAACTTCTAAACAAACGTCTTTTAAAACATGTAAATCGCCATAGTATTTATTGATGTGATCTAGCTTTATCATATTAATGTTTATCCAACCGTAAAATTGATTTAATTAAACTTATCTTAAGTTGCCTTAATTACATAGCTTCATCTTATCACTGTAAGTAAGTGATAATTAGAATAAACAGCTCTTGCACATAATAAGGGCAACTAATTATATATTATTACTAAAAAAGTGCAAAATTTAGGAGAAATGATCTTTAAAAGGTAGGAGTAAAAAGCCACGATAAATCGTGGCTTGAGATTATTTATATAATCTGTTGAAGTTTTTAGCTTTATTTTTTACAAAGCAGCTTAAGAACATCATGGCAGCGATAAATAGACTTACACTAAAGATTAGTACAATCCAAAATGGCATGCCTTGACCTAAGAATTCCCAGTCAATTTTTTCAGAGCACAAAGCAAAAGGCTTAAACATCCAAGGTGCAATTTCATCTAAAGGTAAGAAGCTTGGAAATTCAGCCTTTAGTCTGCAAGAGCTTGATAGGGCGTTGGTGCTGGTATAAGCACTTAAATGTCTTAAGGAAACGATAAGACCACCTACGGCACTTGCAACAAAAGAAGCAGAGCAAACAAGTCTAACTAAGTAGAAATTCGCAGCTAGAGCTCCTACAAAGCCTATAAATATATAAGCTAGAAAGAAGGCTCGTTCATATACGCATTCAATGCATGGATTTAAATTTAATTGATACTGGAAATACAGTCCACAAGCTTCAAGAGCTATAGCTGATAAAAAGAGTAAAAACCAGCAGAATCTTGAACCAGTAATATTTTTAAATAATTGTAACAAGGCAAACTCCAAGTAATTGTTACATAAACTGTTTTAATAATATCATTATAATTTTTTATAATTTTAGACTTATAGCAATAATTTGATTAAAAGTAGTGCAAAAATCAAAATATAGGTTGCATTTTTAACAAAAATGCCCTCAACAAGAGGGCATTTAGCTAGCTTTAAAAGCTTACTTTATATGAGACATAATCTGCTCTAAAGATGCTCCATGTACAAGACCATCTTTAATCATTTGACCTGTAAGCTCTGGCATAATAAACCATGTTGCAATTAAGCCTACAAGAGTTAATACGATGGTATATGGAAGTGCCATATACATCATCTTAAAGTATGGTAGCTTAATTAAAGCTGCAATAGGTGAGGTTAATAAGAATAAGAAAGCTGCTTGACCATTAGGGGTTGCAACAGATGGTAGGTTAGTACCAGCGTTGATGGCAATTGCTAACTCATCAAATTGCTCAGGGGTAATTACACCAGCAATTAAACTGTCACGTACTTGTTGAATATAAATAGTTGCAACGAATACGTTGTCAGATACAGAGGAGATAATACCATTTGCCATGTAGAAAATTGGTAAGTGGAATTCTTGTGGGGTACTAAATACCCAATCAATAATAGGTACGAATAACTTCTGAGTAGAAATAACTGATACTACAGTAAAGAATACGCACAATAAAGCACAGAATGGCATTGACTCTGTAAATGACTTACCAACAGGACCTTCTGAGGTAATACCACATAAAGCTGTTGCAAGTACGATAACTGATAGACCGATAACACCAACTGATGCTAAGTGGAAGCCTAGTGCTACAACTAACCAAACTACGCAACCAAATTGTACGATTAAGTTAAATTTGTCACGCTTTGTTAAAGCTTTAGTTTGCTCTTCGTCTTTTTTAACCATGATCTGATATACAGCATCAGGCATCTTGTGACCATAGCCAAACCACTTGAATTTCTCAATTAAAACGCAAGTTAATAAGCCACAAACTAATACTGGTACAGAGATTGGAGCCATTCTTAAAGCGTAATCAATAAACTTCCAACCGCAAACATCACCAATGATTAAGTTCTGAGGCTCACCAACGATAGTGCAAACACCACCTAAGGTTGTACCAACAGCTGAGTGCATGAGTAAAGATCTTAAGAATGCTCTGAAATTATTTAAGTTTTGTTTGTGCTCATCAGGAACTAGATTGTCATTTGAACTTACTAATGCTAAGGCATTATTATCAGTAATGATATTCATGTATAACTGATATAAGCCCACACAAGTTGAAATGATGATGGCAAGAACAGTTAAAGCATCTACGAAAGCTGAAAGAATAGCTGACATGAAGCAGAACATGAAGGCTAAAAGCACGCTTGATCTTACTTTTACTAATAGTTTTGTGAAGAAGAAAAGTAAGAAATCACGGACAAAATGAATACCTGCCACCATGAACATTAGCAGCATGATAACCTCAAGATTTGATTCAATCTCTTTGGTTACGTGGTGCATATCAGTCATGCCTAAGAAACATGCCTCAATTACAAGTAGACCACCCGCTTCTAGTGGGTAGCACTCAAGTGCCATAGCTAGAGTGAAAATGAATTCTACTACTAATAACCAACCTGCTACAAACATGGAGTAGTGAGCTACGATTGGATTGATAATTAAAAAGGCAATGATGATATTTTTATACCAAGCAGGTGCACTTCCTAAGAAGTTTAGCATTCCAGCTTTAGCATAAGTTAATGATGTGCTCATATGTCCTCAGCTTTTCTAGAGTATCTTTGAGTAAATTGCTTAAAAATCGAAATGAAAGAACAGTTTACGGTTACGTAAATTGTTAGTTTATTATAATCTTTATTTGAAAAGGATTAAAGTCACAAGACTAATTTGATTAAACTTTTTTAGGTATATTTCAAAGTATTAGGCGATAATTTTTCTTGAAAAATTAGACATAAAAGAAAATTATGTTGAAGATAACACAAAGATAAGCTCTCAAAAGAGAGCTTAACAGAAGTTTAGACTATTCTTTAAAACAAATCTTTTTTTGAAAGCCTAGTGCTGTGTAGGTAAATAACCCTAAGGCGTAGGTTATGATGTGCACTAAGTAAACTCTTATGATGATAAAAAGAATACTTGGGTTAAAAAGCTCTTGTCCTAGAATATAGCCTTGCAAGTAAATTAGCTTTAATCTTGCATAGTACATTTCAAGCAGAGCAAAAATAAAGATTACAGCTACTGTAAAAAGTAAATATACGGGAAGATTCTTAACTATAGCCAAAAACACAAGCTTAAGACTAGTTTTAAGATTTGGACAAATCAAAGCGTTTGCTTTAGCATTTGCTTTAAGGTAGCAAATTCCATTGATTACAATAAAAAGTACTAAGGTAAAAATACCTAATGCTGACAACAATAATGTAAGGTTGTGACTGTAGGTAAGTTGCTCTTTTGTACCTAATTGTAAAACACCACTTTGCTTTGCAATTTCCTCATATTCTTGCAGGTAAATACTTAGCTTATAGCCAACATATTTTAAGGCTGCATACATAAGTGCAAGATACATAAGCTCTGTTGCTATTACAGTTTTTAAATCAAAGCTGTTTTTCAACCCTTTATTAAACTTAAAGAATTTGCCTTGTTGATTGGTAAAAACGTGGTAATAGATAAAAGCTACTACAGGTGGAATTAGTAAGGCAAGTGGTACAAGAATAATCGCAAGAATAGGCTGAATAGCGCCTTTTGCAATACTCAAAAAAATGCCGCTGGCATTTACCTTTTGACAGCGGACATTTAACATACAATTTGTCATAAACAAATCTTTTTAGAATGCAGATGAAACAATGATCAACATGATCTGTGGTGACAGAATTCTTAAGAACATCACAAATGGGTATACGGTTGCATAACCAATGGATGAAGCTTCTGCATCCTTGTACATGTTGTTTGCATATGCTAAAGCTGGAGGATCAGTGCAAGCACCAGCTAACACACCTGATAGAACTAGGTAGTTAACCTTAAATACTTTATAGCCCACAAAGCCTACGATTAGTAGTGGGATGATAGAAATTAAGGTTGCCCATGCCATCCAGTGTAAACCTAAACCGTGTGTTAATTCTTCCCAGAAGCCATTAGCACCAGCATTGATACCAACGATGGTTAAGAATAGAGTAATACCAATCTCTTTAAATGCTGATAAAGCTGCAGATGGTAATCTCCAGTGGATTCTGTTGAAGGTGATGGTATCACCAAAACGAGCTAATAAAATTGCTACAACTAAGGTACCACCGATAACACCTAATTTCATAGGTGCAGGAACACCAGGTAGTGGAATAGGAATAGAGCCTAATAACATACCTAAGAATAGACCGATAAAGATAGGCATCATTGCAACATGATTCATAGTTGCAGAGGAGTTACCAACAACTTTACCTGCCTTTTTGATGTTCTCAACAGTACCGATTACGTTTAATTCATCACCTAAAGCTAAACGTAAGTTCTTAGATGGCATGAATTGAACGCCTGATCTAATCACACGTGAGATCACTAAACCAAATTGTGATTCTAAATCTAAATCACCTAAGGTGCGACCCATTACATTGTTATTAGTAATAATTAAGTGACGAACAGAAATAGTTGAACCGTGGGTAGTTAAAACATCCTTAGTCTCGGTACCAACAGCCATTGAAGCCTTAGATACGTATTTAGCACCACCAACTAAGTGTAGTAAGTCACCCTTTTGTAATACTAAATCTTTAGCTGGAACTGATAATTCACCATTGCGCTTGATACGGGAGCAAATTACAGTGCCATCTTGAATGCAAGGAATATCAGCAATGGTCTTACCAATGTAGTCAGAGTTTTGTACTTCAACATTTGATACGATTGGCTCATCAACACCTTTGCTCTTGCTTTGTGCGTAGTCATTACCTGCTGCATCAATACTTACTTTAAATACTGAGCGAATTAAAATCATGGTAATTAAAATTGCACAAACACCAAATGGGTATGCTACAGCGTAAGCCTTAGGAACTTTAGCAGCGTCGAAGCCTAAAGCTAGTGGATCTTGACCTGCTTGAGCAAA
>JAEWPL010000244.1 GCA_023460615.1 Pseudomonadota bacterium
TTGCAACAAACTCCAAAGAGCTAGATGCTGTATTTGCACCTCACTTATCAAGACCATTAGACGATCTTGATCCTGTGGATAAAGCTATCTTAAGACTAGGTACATTTGAGCTTTTATATCGCCAGGAAGTTCCTTTCCGTGTAGTGATTAACGAAGCTATTATCTTAGCTAAAGAATTTGCTGAGCAAGACAGCCACAAGTTCGTAAACGGCGTGCTAGATAAAGTTGTAAAAGGCATTCAAAGATAGCAGTGTCACTTAGCGAATTTGAGCTTATTAAAAAATACTTCACCGCTTTTGATAGCGGTGAAGGCGTTTTTTTAGGTGTCGGTGATGACTGCGCTTTAATTGATATCCCATCTAATAAGCACCTTGCCATTACCACCGACACTCAAATCGAGAACGTTCACTTCTTTAAAGGTACCGATCCTTATCTTATCGGTTATAAATCCCTTTTAGTAAACACTTCAGATCTTGCAGCGATGGGCGCTATGCCTTACTGTTTTACTTTGTCTTTAACTTTACCTGAAGCAAAGGAGGACTTTTTATTAAAGTTCTCACAAGGTCTATTTACTTTAGCTAAAAAGTTAAATATCCCCCTAATAGGGGGTAATACCACTAAGGGGGAGTTGTCGATTACCATAAGTGCCTATGGTCTTGTAGACAAAGGTAAAGCACTTTTAAGAAGTAATGCAAAGGTAGGCGATAGCTTATATGTAACAGGAACTCTAGGTGGTCCTGGACTTGCGGTAGACTGTGGTTATGGAAAAATCACAGTTGATAATGATCTGAAAGATACTCTTATTAAAAAGAGTATGCTTATAGAGCCTCGCAATGACTTTGCTTGTGCCATAGTTCCCTTTGCAACAAGTGCAATTGATATCTCTGATGGTTTAATTGGAGATTTAAAACATATCTTAGAGCACTCAAAGGTAGGTTGCACACTTTATGTAGATAAGCTTCCTAAACCACCTGAGTTTGAGCAACTTAACCTAAGTGAAGACTATCAGAATAAGCTTTGCTTATACGGTGGTGGTGACTATGAATTACTATTTACTTGCTCTAAAGAAAATGAGCTAAGTATTAGCAAATTGTCTAAAGAGTATAATGTGCCTATCACCAAAATAGGCGTTATAAATAATGATTCATTGATATTGCTAAATCATGATAGAATAATTCATCTAAATGAGCGATCATTTGAACATTTTTAAAAGTTTATAATTTATTACGATAAAGAATTTGGAGTATATCTTGAACAAGTTATTAAAAAAGTCAGTTATGGCATCATGCGTAGCTGCATTAGTATGCACCTTAACTGCTTGTGATCACAAAGTATCAATTTCAAACAATGGTGTTGTAGCAACAGGTTCAAATGCTACCGTTTCAGCATTAACAAAAGACAGCACTTTTGAGCAAAAGGCAGCTTACGCTATCGGTGCTTCTTTAGGTGAGTATGTTGCTAACCTAAAACAAGGTCAAGAGCAGTTTATTGGTGAGTTACCAACTGAACTTGTAATCAATGGTTTTAGCGAGGGTATTAAAGGTCAATCCTCATTAAAGCGTACTGAGATTGAGACAATTCTTAAAGATCTTGATAAAAAGATCCAAGAGAAGTTAGAAGCTGAAGCTAAGAAGGCTGCATCAGACAACCTAAATGCTGGTAAAGAGTTCTTAAAAGAGAACGCTAAGAAAGAAGGTGTTGTAACTACAGCATCTGGTCTTCAGTACAAAGTAATCACTCAAGGTGAAGGCAAGTCTCCTAAGAAGGGTGACACCATCTCTGTAACTTATCGTGGTTCAACCATCGATGGTGCAGTATTCGATGAGCAGAAGAAGCCTGTTGAATTCCCATTAGATAACATGATCCCAGGTTGGGTTGAGGGTATTCAGTTAATGAAGGTTGGCTCAGAGTTTGAGTTATACATCCCTTCAGAGTTAGGCTATGGCGAGAGCGCTGTAGGTCAGTTAATCAAGCCAAACTCAGTTCTAATCTTCAATGTAAAATTAGTTGACGTTAAAGAGCAAAAGGCTCAAGAGCCAGCTAAGACTGAGGCTAAAGCAAAGAAGTAATTTAAGTTACTTTAAAACCAAAGGCTCCTTAAAGGAGCCTTTGGCTAATAATCCCACCTATCTTTTCAATCATCCATAGATATACAGAGCTTGTATACATGCTCAAAGCTTAGCTTAGACAATTACATGTTTCCCCTTTTCATGTCTCCACAAAAAAGGAAGATCTTTGAGTTTTCTTTTGGGTACTTAGCACAGCATTTAGCTTATAAAAGCCAATCTTGTCAAACGAGTCAATCTTTAAAATTCAATAGTGTAGTAAAAAGCTTAACTGATGATTTTAATTCTGAACTAAAAAGCAACCTAAAATAGCTTATAAATTAAGAAGTTATTTTTTTGGTTATATAAAAAATATGGCGAAATTGGTGATAATTATCACGTTAATTTTTAACCTATAAAATATAATGAATAGCGATAATTTAGTGAAATTAAGAAAAAGTTACAATTTTTGTTAGCATAAAGAATATTGATTTTCTAAAGTGTATTTCTTTTAGCTGATTTATATGATTGAATATCTTTCTTAATCGCAAATTATTGTTTTCTTAAATTACATATATATATGAACAATTGATTATTTTTTCAGAGGTGTTAAATGACAACATTTGGTCAAGCAGTTAAGTCTTGTTTTAATCAATACTGTGGTTTTAAAGGAAGAGCAAGTAGAGCAGAGTTTTGGTGGTTTGCTTTATTCACATTTATCGTAGGCTTAGTTTTAGGTTTTGTTGATGGTTTACTTTTAACTTCAACTGAAAATGCATTTTTTGCTCTATTAGGTTTTAGTGGACTATTTCAGCTTGGTGTTTTCTTACCATCTTTAGCTGTAACAGCAAGACGTCTTCATGATACAGATAAATCTGCTTGGTGGATGTTACTATACTTAACCATCATTGGTGGTATCGTTGTATTTATCTTTACACTACTACGTGGCAACGAAGGTTCTAATAAGTATGGCGAAGATCCTTACGCTGTAGCAAACAATTAGTTTTAGTTAAGACAGAAAAAAGGCACTATAAAATAATATAGTGCCTTTTTCGTGTGTATTTAGAGAAATTTTAATATGAAAAGATTAATCATTGCATTTCTTTTTTTGTGTTCATTTCAAGCTCAAGCAGCTTTTAATGTTGGAGATTTTATTAGTGGTTTGTTTTCTGACGACGAAGAATATATAGAAACCACACAAAAGATTACATTTGACGATGGTTCAACTGTAAAAGACAGTATTGAAAACAGCCTAACTTTAATAGCGTTTTTTAAAACTAATGCCGATTATTTATATAAAAATTTTGATGCTAAAGAAATAGAAGCATTACAACAACAGTTTTTGCTTGTATGTTCTCGTTACGGCTGTAATTTCACTACTTCAAAAAAAATGCAAGAAATTTCAAAAGAATTTGTAGAAAAGTATAATTTGCAACAGCCTAGTTGCCTATCAAGCAAATGGGAGATTGAAGGAAATAAAAAGAATGGAAAAATTATCAAGGTCACCTGCTCCGCATCACCTGATGTTTATGCTTTAGTAGACACAGAAGAAGATGGTGATTACATATCAACATCTGAAGACGATTTTACGTTTAAGGTCGGAAATCGAGATTTTGAAAACTATATAAAAGGTGATCCTTTGATGATTGAGTTCTTAAGAGAACTGTATGGTTCACTTGAGTAGAACTGTAATTTAGCTACTTAATACATAGTGAGCGTTTCTTTTTATAGCAAATATTGTTAATGTTTAGCTTTGTAGCAATAAAAGTTATGAAGTCCCATCATACACCAACTCTTATCAAGTCACAGGTAAAGTAATATCCTGCTTCTAATCGATATTCATAGTTGCAAAAGGAAGATCTTTGATCTTCCTTTTAATTAATTCCTACCTAAAAGATTTAGTGTTGTCTAGCCACAACCAAGCTCATGATTAAGCCAACATTCGTTCCACCTACGTTTAGGTTTCATACCCCATAATAAGTGTTAATCAATTTACCTGCTTACTTCTTTTTAAGATCCTCAAGCCAAGTAAATAACTCTTCTTTTTCAAAGGTACCTACATGAGTTTTTACAATCTTGCCATCTTTATCAATTAGTGCTAGATAAGGTACACCTACTATTTTAAGTTTTTGTGCAAGCTTTTGATTTTCAACAGATGCAGGATCAGTAAAGTCAAAACGTAATTTATCAATACCTTTTGCTTTAGCTTTAAACTCCTCACTTGAATAAATATCTTCATCTAACTTGTGGCAGTTAGAGCACCAGGAAGCTGATACGGTGATTA
>JAEWPL010000245.1 GCA_023460615.1 Pseudomonadota bacterium
AATGCTAATACATTAGCCCGTTCTTTAGAATTGTTAAAGCAAGTATCCTCTGGTATGAATGTAAGTCCACGTATGAACATGTCAAGTTCTGATAGAGTAGATAGCAATCTTGTAGCTTCAAAAACTACTTTAGAGTCAGCTTTAATGGAGAAACAAGCTACAGCTTTCTCCTCAAATTCTGCCTTTGAAAATGGCTCTTTTAGTGAGAACTCAAATTCACAACAGTCTTTTAATCAGAACTTTTTAAATAGTTTAAATCAGGCTAATAAAACTGTAAGTACTGAAAGTAAACCTACTTTAAATCAAACTCCTGATTTACTTACTTTGTCAAAGAATTTAAAGGAAAACGCTGAAGCTTTAACTGAAAAAGTTATGAAGATGGCAAGTCGTAACCTTAAGAGTATGGTTTTAGATTTAAATCCAACTAACTTAGGTAAGATGAAAATTACTTTAGATTTAACCTCTGCTGATGAAATTGCTAAGATTTCCATCGGTGCAAGTCAAGCTGGTACTAGAGCTTTAGTTGAAAGTACCTTAGATAGCTTAAAGGAGACTTTAAAACAAAACTTTATTGAGGCTCAAACTGATGTAGTTGATTACGAGGAAGGGGAGCCAAATCATGAGCAATATGCCTCAGACGATGAGCAACACCAACCTCAACACGAATCATCTCAACAAAAGAGCTCTGATAATGGCATACTCTTTGCTTCAGATGAAAAGAGTGAGAGAGAGACAGAAAATAGTCAGTTAAATGATTTAGAAAATATAAACAACTCACAAAATGCTAATGGTATTAGTTATTTTGCATAAAAAATCAAATAATTATGTTCTGTAGTGTGCCATAATATATTAAATAGGAGAGGGTTATGGCTGACAATAAAAAAGATGAAATTGAAGGCGAGAATGGTGGTAAGTCAAAGGCAAAATTGCTTTTGGTTATCGGTATCGTCATCGCTTTAATCGTTGCTATAGGTTGCTATGCTGGAGTAGCTAAAGTATTTGAACTTTGGCCTTTTGAACCATTAGGACCATCAGCTGAAGAAATTGCTGCTCAAAAAGTACAACAAGAGCAAGAGCAACGTCTTTTACAAAAGGAAAGTTATATTCCTTTTGAACAAACATTTACCTTTACTATTAAGAGTGAAAGACGCTTACACACAGGACAAATCCAAGTTGTGTTATCTGTAATTGGTGAGCAAAATGAGGAGCTTGCTAAAAAACATCTACCACTGTTAAACAGTGTAGTGTTTGATAAGTTGTCTTCTCAAACTTACGAGAGCTTGTTGATGCCATCTGGTAGACAAAGACTTAAAAGAGAACTACTAGATGCAACTAGAGCTAAAATGACGGAAGTAGCTAAAGCTCCTGTAATCAATCAGATCCTCTTTACTAATTTCGTATTGCAATAGTGGAGCAACACTGTGACTGAATTTTTAAGCCAGGAAGAAATTGATGCTCTACTTCATGGAGCAGACGATGTAGAGCCTGAATTACCAGAAGACACCACGGGGATAAAATCCTTCGACTTTGGTTCGCAAGAACGTATTGTCCGTGGTCGTATGCCTACCTTAGAGCTTGTGGATGAGCGTTTTGCTCGTCACATGCGTATCAGTTTGTTTAACATGATGCGCCACACTGCTGAGGTAACCTGGACTGGTGTAAATATGATGAAGTTTGGTGAGTATGTGCAAACTCTATTCTTACCAACTTCCTTGAACATGGTTAGATTCCGTCCTTTAAAAGGTACTGCTCTAATTACCTTAGAGGCAAGCTTAGTCTTTATCTTAGTGGAAAACTTCTTCGGTGGTGAAGGTCGTTTTAGAACTAAGATTGAAGGTCGTGAGTTTACCCCAACTGAAAGACGTATTATTCAAAAGCTTCTAAAGATGATCTTTGCCGATTACAAAGAAGCTTGGGCACCTGTAATGGATGCTGAGTTTGAATACTTAGATTCTGAAGTTAACCCTTCAATGGCTAATATCGTAAGTCCATCTGAGGTGTTAGTAGTAAATAAATTCCATATCGATCTAGATGGTGGTGGCGGTAATTTACATATCTGCTTCCCATATTCAATGATTGAGCCTATTCGTGAATTGTTAGATGCAGGTGTGCAATCTGATAAAGGCGATACCGACGTACGTTGGAATAAAGCCTTGCGCGAAGAGGTGATGGATGTAAATGTGGATGTTGGTGTTAAGTTATTAGATACCACCGTATCCTTAAGGGATATTTTAAACTTCCAGGTGGGTGATATCTTAAACGTTGATATCCCTGAAAACTTATTAGTTTCAGTTGAAGATTTGCCAAGTTATCATGGAAAACTTGGACGAACTAAAGACAAATTAGCCGTAAAAATCTCTGAGGTACTTGAAAGACCTAAGAGTGTTAAAAATGATCTCAGCTTCATTAAAGGTAACAGTATTACTGTTAATGATGAGGATGAGCTTGAAGAATTTGATGATGATTAGTAGGTGTACATTATGTCAGATGATCAAAAATTAGCCGACGAATGGGCTGCAGCTTTAGGTGCTCAAGCTGAAGGTGAAGCTTCTCAACCTCCTATTGAAGAGTTTGACGAGGATAGCTCTACTAATAAAGGACCACTTTCTGTTGAAGAGCGTAAAAAGTTAGATTCTATCTTAGATATTCCTGTTACCATCACCATGGAAGTTGGTCACGCTAAGATTTCTATTCGTAATTTATTACAGTTAAACCAAGGCTCTGTAATTGAGCTTGAGCGTTTAGCTGGTGAGCCATTAGATGTTTTAGTTAATGGTACTTTAATTGCTCACGGTGAAGTTGTTGTAGTTAATGACAAATTTGGTATTCGTCTAACTGATGTAATCAGCCAAGTTGAGCGTATTAAAAAATTACAATAATGTTAAAAAATCTGTTTTTTTATACAGCTTTAATGTTTTCTTCAGCGGTATGTGCTCAAGAAAATGTTGCTACAAGACCTATAACCTCCCTTAAAGATATCCTACTATGGTTGATATCCACCATAGTAGTGGTAGCTTGTATCTTTGTTCTAGCCTTCTTCTTAAAGAAAATTAAATTTGTCAAAGGCAAAACTGCTACCTTAGCTATAGTTGATCAGCTTTATGTTGGTCCAAAGCAAAGAGTAGTGATGGTAAAGGCAGGGGAGAGAAAAATATTACTTGGGGTAACCCCAAACAATATCAACTATCTAACTGAAGTTAAGGACTCTCATGACAAGTTTTCTGAGTGCTTAGCTGAACATCAAGAGCCTAAAGCTTATGATCATAAAACAAGCGATTGAAAAGCAAGAATATTTTGCTAATACTAAGAATATCTTAGCTAAATTAGGATCTTTAAAGAAGACTTTTGCCATTAGTACCTTGCTTACTATAGCTACAGGTCTTTTGTTATTTTTTACCCCACAAGCTTTTGCAGATAATAGCCTAGATATTTCTGCTTTTACAGTTAAAACTAATCCTGATGGTACTCAAGATTACTCCTTGTCTTTGCAAGTAGTAATGCTAATGACTTTATTGTCCTTTATACCATCAATTCTTGTGATGATGACCTCCTTTACAAGAATCGTCATTGTGCTAGCCATCTTACGTCAAGCTATCGGTTTGCAAACCTCACCTTCTAATCAAGTTGTGATTGGCATTGCCTTATTCTTAACTATCTTTATCATGACTCCTGTGTTTGACGATATCTACACTCAAGCTATCGAGCCTTATGTGCAAGAGAAAATTCAAGCCCGTGAAGCTTTTGAAATTGCGCAAAAACCATTACACAAGTTCATGTTAAATCAAACTCGTATGTCTGATTTAAACGCCTTTAGTGAGTTTGCCAACATTAAGATTGATAAAATCGAAGATGTTCCAATGCGTGTGGTGATTCCAGCCTTTATCGTAAGTGAGCTTAAGACTGCTTTCCAAATTGGCTTTATGCTGTTCTTACCGTTCTTAATTATCGACTTGGTGGTGGCATCTATCTTAATGGCTATGGGTATGATGATGCTATCTCCTATGATCGTATCTCTTCCTTTTAAACTGATGCTGTTTGTATTAGTAGATGGTTGGTCCTTGATTATGGGAACGTTAATGTCGAGTTTCGGTATAGGTGTTGCAGGTACTTAAAAATGGAAGTAGAAGTATTTGTCGATATCGTAAGAGAAGCCTTAGGTTTGGTAGCCTTACTTGTGAGTGCAAGTATTTTACCTTCCTTGTGTGTAGGTTTATGTGTCTCTATTTTCCAGGCTGCAACCTCTATTAACGAGCAGACTTTATCCTTTTTACCAAGACTGTTAGTGACCGTGGGTGCACTAATGGTGGGATCTCATTGGGGACTTGAAAAACTCATGGGATTTTTTAAAAACATAGTTGATCTTATTCCTCAAGTTATTGGCTGATGGACAACAGTATTGAAACAATTTCCTTAGCTGCTGTAGCTCAGCTAGTATGGCCTTTGTGCCGTATTAGTGGATTTCTAGCTACCATGTTTGCTGTGTCTGGAAATTCCTTTCCTACTATGGCTAGAGCCTTAATGTGTTTGGCAATTACTGTATGTATGTTGCCATCAATTCCAAATCTTGCGCCTGATGCTAACCCTTTTACCACCATAGGTATTTTAATAACCATTAAAGAATCTTTAATTGGTGTAGCTCTAGGTCTTACTACTGTTTTTATCTCACAGGCTTTTATCATCGCAGGTCAAGCTGTGGCTATGCAGACAGGTTTAGGCTTTGCTTCCTTAGTTGATCCTGTATCTGGAACTAATTCCCCTGTAGTAGGTCAGTTCTTTACGGTTTTGTGTACCTTAGTCTTCTTTGGCTTAGATGGTCATTTGATCTTTTTTAGATTGCTTTTAGAATCTTTTACTACCTTGCCTATCGGTGAATTTTTACCCCTTCATGGATTGCAGGAGATCATCTACTTTTCAGGTAGTATGTTTAAAGCAGGTTTGGCAATGGCAATTAGTGCAATTTGTACCATGCTTGTGGTAAACTTTACCTTAGGTGTTATGACCAAAGCAGCCCCTCAGCTAAACGTATTCTCCTTAGGCTTTGCCATTACCATGATTATAGGTTTAGTGGTTTTATATCTTTCCTTAAATGCATTTATGAGTAATTTTACCCACAACTTCAACGATGTATTTAATGCTGCTTGTTCTTTAATCGGCACTTCCTGTGACGGAATTCTTTAATTTATCAAAAACAATTAGGAAATTTTATGATTTATATTGATATGGACGGCACTATTGACGATTTTCGTGCTTGGGTCGCAACTAAAACTGACGATTTGTCAGGTCCAAGTATCGAAGCTACTATTGTTAAGTACTATCAAGAGTGCTACAAAGATCCTCCTTTAATTGAGCGCAACCGCCACTTATTAACAGATTTTGAAGACTTTAGAATTTTATCTGCAATTCCTAGCACTAAAACCTTACTTAAGTACTGTAAAGCAGAAGATCTTGATGTCATCATGAGCACTTTAAGAGAGAATAAGCTTGCTTACATGGAAAGACTAGGAGTTCACCGTAGCAACGTTATCATCACCAATGGCTCAAAAGAGAAGAAGCTCTACGCTAAAAAAGGAGAAGTTCTTTACGACGATTATAAAAAGAACATCGACGAGTGGATTTCTTTCGGTGGTACCGGCGTTTTAGTGGAATAAGCTTTGAGTAGTTATTTAGGTCGTATTATTTTGAAAGTAAAGCCTCACTTAAATTGTGAGGCTAATTGGTACAGATAAAAGATATTAAAAGAAAATTTAAACCATTTATTTTTCATTCATTTGTTAACAGGTTCTAATAATGTTTTAAAATAATCTGAAATTAAATTGTCAGGTATTTCTTTTTGGAGATTTTTACCTCCATTAGTAGATTTGAACCATGGTCCATTTTCATCATGAGTCCAATTTACTAATGTACCTGCATTATATCTTCCAAAAAAATTTAGTGTAGTATCTATAATTTTTTTTTTGGCTTTCATTAAGTATAGATGTTAAATTTTCTTCATGAGACATTAAAGCTTCAACAATACCATCAGCGTTACGTTTAGTATATTTATAAATTCTTGGAAATACAGGGCCATGAGGCCATGCTTTAGGATGCTCATCGCAAATCTGTTTTATTAATATTAAAACTATTTATTTTTCATTCATTGAATTTAATAGTTTAATAATCTCTTTAAAGTAAGCAGTTTGAGATGATTCTATACCTCTTTTGATTTTATTATGGTTCAGTACAGAAAAGTGTGGGATCACCAAAAATTAGCAGATCAATATAGGATCTAAAATTAAAAAATAAAGGGTCTACTTGTATAATGTTAATAACCAAAAAACAACAACAAGAGACCCAAGATGAATAGTACTAATTCTTTACCTTTAGATCAATATATCCCTGTTAATTATAGTAAGGGAATGTTAGCTGTACCTACTTTTGTAGAGAGATTTAAACAAACTCATGTGAAAGTTAGTTCAATACTTAGGAATGAAGGTACGCTACAAAAAGCTTTAATTAGAAATCATTTTGTTTTTGATTTCTATGGACATATTGATAGTCCTGTTATTGAAGAGATAAGAATATGCCCACATTGTGGCTCTATAATGCATAGAAATGGGCAGGTGGTAACTTGTTTAAAGCATACACCATTTGGAAGTACCTATACCTCAATATCAGTAACTAGAAGCAGGTATAGATGCTCTAAAGAAGGATGTGACTATTCCTTTGCAGAGGAGATCCCGTTTAAAGCAGATGGGCATTAAATTACTCTAGAGCTTAAGGAATATGTAGAAACAGAGCTATCTTTAGGTAAAACCTTAAAGGCTGTATCAATAGCAACAGGCTTACATAAGAGCGTGGTAAAGGATATTGATAAAGCTAGGTTAATGAAGAAATACACTACTGTTGATAAAGATGGCAAGAGGATGTTAATTAAGCCAGAAAGACAAGCAACAGTATTGGGCATTGATGAGTTTAAACTGCATGATGGTCACAAGTATGCCACGCTAATTGTAGATATGAAGACTGGGCATATATTGTGGTTACAAGCAGGAAAGAAGAAACAAGTAGTATATGACTTTATCGAGCATGTTGGCGAAGAATTCATGTCTAAAGTTGAAGCTGTAAGTGCTGATATGAATTCTGATTTTCAAGAGGCTTTTCTAGAAAAATGTCCTCATATCAAAATCGTATATGATCCGTTTCATATCGTTAAGAACTTCAATGATAAAGTTATTACTAATGTTAGAAAAGATGAGCAACAAAGACTGATAGATAGCGGAGATATTGAAGCTGCTAAGATGCTTAAAGGCTCTAAATATATTCTGATGTCTAGTAAGTCAACTTTAGAACAAAAAGATCAAGATGCCTATGAGGGTAAGGTTGTATCTAAAGGCTCAGAATTGTTTAAGAAACAAGAAGTAAAACAACAAGGTAACCAACTAGCTAGGTACCAAAAATTGATATCAGAGAACAAGTTGTTGTTCACTTGTGATTACATTAAGGAAACACTTAATACAGCTTATTGTTTATCCTCTCGAAGTGC